>JBIJAB010000001.1:0-42210 GCA_044345975.1 Rhodoluna sp. | reverse complement strand
TTCTTATTGCAGCAATGTTCGCTGCTGGCTTTGTGAGCGTGCCAACAACTCTTGTGATGGCTGACACTCGCGAACAAGATGACCTGATGGTTGTTCAGTGCTTGAACGAGTACACCGAAGAAGAGGGCTACAACTGCATTGACACAACCCCAGAAGAAGGTGTGGCATACACAACCGGAGAAGGCGATGTTGATGTCAAGCCAATCGATTCCTGTTGGCAGACAGAAGACGGAGTAGATGTTTGCGCAAGAGGTGGGATGGTCCCTACACCTGCGACAGGTGAAGAAATTCCAGTAGATTCAGACTGCTCAGTAACCACAGATGATCAAGGTGTCTCTTCAGAGGTTTGCATGAAGGCTGTTCCACTCAGTGGTTCAACAGGTGAAGACGATGGCGTTGCTTATCTAGAAGACGGGCCTGTCGATGACACCTTGATGTTCCAGAGTGGTGAGGCGAAGACACTAGCAACACCGGCTGATCCAACCGTTTCAAACGCTGTTGCAATCTTTGCTGTTCTAGCCGGAGCTCTATGGGCTCTAGTTATCGTGATGAACAGACGCAAGGAAGCTAAGTAGTTCTTTCAAAGTAGTAGCGGGTCCGACTTTAGAGTTGGACCCGTTTTCTTTTGTGCGTGGCAGATTGGCGTGTTGGGGCAGTTCTTTCGCTACTAGATTGCGATTAGATCTTTTCTCTACTCATCAAGCCAACTAGGTTTCCTTCTGAGTCTTTGATGAAGGCTAGCCATTCATTGCCTGGGGTATCAAAGATCCCCTGAGGATCGGGGAATACTATGTGCGGCTCTATTTCAATAGTCACTCCCCTTTCTCTTAGTTCATGTACGCTGTCAACAACATTTTCTACCTCTAGGTAAATCATTGATTTAGAGCCTGTAGGTTCCAGTAGAAGCCTTGTCCCACCAAGGTCATAGAACAGCATGCCAGGGTTAGGGAATACAACGATGGGTTCCTTCTTAAGGAGCTTTGAATAGAACTCTTCGGCACGCTCGATGTCACTGCACGCAAGAGAAATCTGTCTAATCTTCATAAAGATAAGATACACGAGCATTAGGCAAGTAGATTTGTTCAGTGCCTAAAAGTTCCTCGCTGAGATCATTCAAACATCGAAACTTTCGCATACTGTATCCAGCTAACGCCATGTCCAACATTGGTACCTGGACTCAAAGAGTTGCCCAGGACTGGCTGGTTCTAGAGCTAACAAACAACGATGCTGCAATGCTTGGGCTTGTAACGGCAATCCAATTCTTGCCAGCGATGCTTCTAAGCCTCTACGGTGGCCTGCTAGCAGATCGTTTCAGCAAGAGAAAACTTCTTATTCTTACAAACACCGGTGCGGGATTAACTTCAGTTGTTCTAGGCCTCTTAGTTGTTGGTGGGATGGTTCAACTCTGGCATGTGTTTGTATTGGCTTTAGCTCTAGGCGTCTTCACAGCAATCGATTCTCCTATTCGAGTTAGCTTCACGAGCGAGCTAGTCGGTAAAGATGATCTTGCTAATGCAGTTAGCTTGAATTCAGCTAACTTCAACGTGGGAAGACTTGTTGGACCTGCTTTGAGTGGTTACCTGATCTTCTTCTATGGCACGGGCCCTTCATTCCTAATCAACACTGTGACCTATGTCTTTATGGTGGTAACGCTTCTAGTCATTAGAGATAAAGACCTACACATAACTGTGAAGCCTGCCAAGGACAACAAGTTGGCTGAAGCCTTCTCCTATGTGAAGTCCAGACCAGACCTGATGCTAGTGATGATGACTGTATTCTTCACAACAACCTTTGGTCTCAACTTCCAAATCTTTATCGCGTTGATGGCAACTAAAGAATTCAACATGGGTCCTGACCAGTTCGGTGCTCTTGGAAGCATCCTGGCTATTGGGTCTCTTTCAGGAGCGCTGCTAGCCGCGCGACTGGAAAAGCAAAGGACAACTCAAAACATTATTCGCGGTGCAGGTTTGTTTGGAATCTTGCTGATGCTTTCTGCCTATCTACCTAACCCACTGTTGTTTGCGATCATGCTTCCGATCATGGGTGCAACAGCTCTTCTTACTCTTATCTCTGCCAACACATATGTGCAAAGCAACACAAGCAATGCTCTACGTGGAAGAGTAATGGGAATCTATTTGATGATTTTTATGGGTGGAACACCTATTGGTTCACCACTAATCGGTTTTGTGGCAGCAGCAATAGGGATCAGGTCGACAATTGTTTTGTGTGGCCTCGTTCTGCTTATAGCAGCACTGATCATTAGAAGAAGATTTAAAGATCTAAAACCAGTAACTGTTTAGTTACTCGTTCAATCTTTCAAGTTCTTTATCGACAGCATCCTTCAGAGCCTGCATGTCTTCGTCTGACACAGGTCCATACTCTAGTTGTCTTGTGTTCTTTACATCTTCAGGAGTTGCCTTAACTAGTAGTCCATCTTTAACTTCAAAGATGGTGTCCGCAAGTCTCGGCCCTTCTTCAAAGTAAGTGCTCTTCGTCCACACAAATGTGCCATCGGCATTCTTCTTCACATAGTGCTCATAGTCACCAGTGTTACCCTGATTAGCTTCTTCCATCATTGAAATTAGGTAGCCAGGATCACAGGCCGTAGTTTCTAGTTCGTAAAGAACCTGAGCGGCGCCTTGGTTATCAATGTAGATTGCACTGTAATCCATGTAAGCATCGTCTTTAGAGAGAGCAATAATTCTTGAAGGAACGTTGTTGATGAATCTTTCAACAAGTCCTTCCTGTTGCCCCTTGGCACAAGAGTCTTCAGCGATCTTGTAGAACTCTGCCTCAATCTCAGCTTGCGTCTGAGTGACTGTAGGGGTTGGTGTCGGGGTCGCAGTTGGTTCTGGAGTGCCAGCCGTGCAACCTGCCAATACAAAAATTGATGTGCCAATTGCTAGTACTTTGAGTGCGTTTGATGTTCTCATGTGGGTCCCCGTCTCTTGTGTCTAGAATACCTTTTGCTTCTTGGAAACCAAGGAACTACTTCTTGGTTTTTGAGCCCTCCACAAAAACTAGTACAAGACAGATTCCTAGCAACGCCAAAGAAATCATGCCCAGCATTTGCGTTGTTTGGAACGCAAAGATTGTTAGAACAGCTTGAACACCAACAGCGATGTAGCCAACCAACTTAGGTAGTTTTCTAAGATTAACCAGGAGAGACAACACTAAAGAGGTAACTGCCAACATAAGCATGGCTAAGAGCATGAAGGCAACAAAGTTTGCTAAAGATTCCATAGGTTGAGTCTACCACTGAGAGTTTCCTTTGAAACTATTCCACCCAATCTCTCAGATTTCTAGAATTGAGCCATCGAGTGTTTGGAGTGTTCAATGAGTAAATTTAGAGAGCTTCTGTCTGGAGGCACAAGAACATCTGTTGGAGAAGCAGATAAGGTCATTACCAGTTTGCTTAAATCTGATAAAGGTCTGTCTGAGATTTATGACTTATTCCTGGACACAGACCCTGTTGTAGCTATGAGGGCCAGTTATGTTGCAATGAGGCTGGCAGAGCAGAAGCCAGAAACTGTGAAGCCCTTCACAAAAGACTTATTCAAGAACATCCCTCTCTATACCCAACAGGAAGTTCGTTGGCACATCCCCCAGCTTTTGGTTCATCTAGACCTCACAAAGGCACAAAAGAAGAAAGCGTACGAAACTGTTATGGAATGGGCTGAAACCGACAAGAGCAAAATTGTTGGTTACTACGGTTTACAAGCGGCAGCAGACTTTGCTGAGACTGACGAGGTTTTGTTGCAGGACTTCCTTCCACGACTACGTGCTGCCAATCGCTCAGGTGCCAAGTCAATCCAGAACCGCTGCAAGAAGATCGCTAAGCAATTGGACATTGAGCTTTAGAGGATAAAGAAAAGCCCGGTCATTTCTGACCGGGCTTTCCACTTGCGTGGAGACTAGGGGGGTCGAACCCCTGACCCCCTGCTTGCAAAGCAGGTGCTCTACCAACTGAGCTAAGTCCCCGTTCGGAAGGCCACTCTGGTGAGAGAGTACTTCCTGGTGGGCCTAGGAGGACTTGAACCTCCGACCTCTTCATTATCAGTGAAGCGCTCTAACCACCTGAGCTATAGGCCCATAGAACGAACTTAACCTTATCTGATTTGAGGATTTGTCTCAAACTGAGATTTAGTTATTTGTGAAACCTACTGATACTCCCCCTGTAATACGGGCAACTATGTTGAAAATCGCCGCCCAAACGCCTGCCAGGATGGTTCCCACAACAATGGTGAAAAGGGCCATGCTGAGGGCTGTAGCAAGCACTGCAGGGAAAGCTACGTCTAATCCGACGAAGTCTTTTAGCAGGGCTGTAGCGCCTAGGGCGTTGAGGATGAAGTAGACCATTGAAACGGCTATAACTAGGCCGATTCCAACTGCGATGTTGATGACAAAGCCAACCCTGACTGCTGACCAGAAGCTGATCTTGACTAGCTTGAGGTTGACAGGCTTGACGCTAGATTCACTGCGTCTTACAGTGCGTGAAAAGATACTCATTCTTGCTCTCCGCTTTCTTCTGAGACAACTTCGACACTAGTGGTTTCTGTGTCAACGCTCTCTAGATTTCTTTCGCTGTTCTTTGCTAATCCTAGGACTGAATCGTCATCATCGAAACGGGCAAAAACAACACCCATTGTGTCTCTTCCGCGAGCAGGGACTTCACTCACGGCAGATCTGACCACTTTACCGCTTGAGAGGACGATAAGAACTTCGTCATCTTCTTCCACGATTAGTGCACCAACGATGTCACCTCGTCGATCTTCTAACTTGGCTACCTTGATTCCAATACCACCACGGTTTTGTAGTCGGTACTGATCAACTGATGTTCTCTTTGCAAAACCACCTTCAGTTACTACAAATACGAATCCGCGGTCAGTGATTACATCCGCTGACAATAGATGATCACCATCACGGAAGTTCATACCAATGTTTCCGCTGGTATCTCTACCCATAGGTCTTAGTGATTCATCGCTTGCAGAGAATCTGATGGACATACCCTTGCTTGAGACTAGAAGTAGATCATCACTCTGATTAACAAGCATCGCTGAAACTACTTCATCGTCTTCACGAAGTTTGATAGCAATCAAACCACCTGAACGTGCTGTGTCGTAAGCCTCAAGAGATGTCTTCTTAACTAGACCTGACTTAGTTGCGATAACTAAGAACTCTGCTTGCTGGTAATCACGAATGTCTAACACCTGGGCGATCTTCTCATCAGGCTGGAGAGCTAGAAGGTTAGCAGCGTGCTGACCCTTTGCATCTCTTCCTGCTTCTTGAACTTCGTAAGCCTTAGTTCTATAAACGCGACCCTTGTTTGTGAAGAAGAGTAGGTAGTGATGGGTTGTTGTTACGAAGAAGTGTTCAACAACGTCATCTGCTCTAAGGCTTGCACCCTTCACACCCTTACCGCCGCGATGCTGTGAACGATAGTTATCGCTCTTTGTGCGCTTGATATATCCACCTCGGGTAATGGTGATAACCATTTCTTCTTCAGGGATTAGATCAAGATCAGTAACGCCGTCTTCGCCTGGAAGGATCTGAGTTCTTCTGTCATCGCCGTGACGCTTAACTACCTCTTCAAGTTCCTCGCTAACGATGGTTCTCTGTCTTTGTGGATCCGCAATGATTGCCTTGTATTCAACAATCAACGCTTCTAGCTCTGCTGCTTCGTCAACAATCTTCTGTCTTTCTAGAGCTGCTAGTTGACGCAACTGCATGTTCAAGATTGCTCTTGCCTGCAGTTCATCAATTGAGAGGAGCTTCATCAAACCATCACGAGCATCATCAGCTGTTGCACTCGCTCTAATAAGTTTGATTACTTCATCAAGAGCATCAAGAGCTTTTAGGTACCCGCGAAGAATGTGTGCACGCTCTTCTGCCTTCTTTAGACGGTAGGTGGTTCTTCTTACGATGACTTCAATCTGATGAGCGATCCAGTATGTGATGAATCCATCTAGGCTCAAAGTTCTTGGAACCCCGTCAACAAGCGCCAACATGTTGGCACTGAAGTTTTCTTGCAATGGAGTGAACTTGTATAGATTGTTTAGAACAACCTGTGCAACTGCATCCTTCTTCAAAACGATTACTAGGCGCTGACCTGTTCGACCAGAAGTTTCATCACGGATATCTGCGATACCGGTTAGTCTTTGTTCCTTAACTAACTCAGCGATCTTTAGAGCCAGGTTGTCTGGGTTAACTTGGTAAGGAAGTTCAGTAACAACTAAACAAGTTCTGCCCTGAAGTTCTTCAACGTTAACGATTGCTCGCATCGTGATTGATCCACGACCGGTTCTATATGCATCCTTGATTCCCTGAGAACCAAGGATGGTTGCTGCAGTTGGGAAGTCTGGGCCCTTGATGCGTTGCATCAAAGCAGCGAGAAGTTCTTCCTGAGTAGCATTCGGGTTAGCTAGCGCCCACTGAGCACCTTCCGCAACTTCACGAAGGTTGTGAGGAGGGATGTTGGTTGCCATAGCAACAGCGATACCGATAGATCCATTGATAAGCAGGTTCGGAATACGGCTAGGGAGAACTGTTGGTTCTTGAGTTCTACCGTCGTAGTTGTCCTGGAAGTTAACGGTTTCTTCGTCAATGTCCCTAACCATTTCAAGGGCTAGAGGGGCCATGCGGCATTCGGTGTATCGAGGTGCAGCTGCACCATCGTTACCAGGGGAACCAAAGTTACCCTGACCATTTACCAATGGGTAGCGTAAGTTCCATTCCTGAACGAGACGTACCAAGGTGTCATAGATCGCGCCATCACCGTGAGGGTGATACTGACCCATCACATCACCAACAACACGAGAGCACTTTGAGAATTGTTTGTCTGGTCTATAGCCACCGTCATACATCGCATAAATAACTCTGCGGTGAACAGGCTTCAGTCCATCTCTAACATCGGGTAGAGCACGGCCAACAATAACGCTCATTGCGTAGTCAAGGTATGACCTTTGCATTTCTACGTTTAGATCGATTTGCTCGACTCTGTCGACAATTGGTTCGTTGTTTTCAGTCATAATATTTTCCCGCTCTAGATATCTAGGAAGCGAACATCCTTTGCGTTTTGTTGGATGAATGTTCTGCGAAGCTCAACATCATCTCCCATGAGTGTTGAGAAGATTTCATCTGCTCTCACTGCATCATCAAGAGTCACCTGAAGAAGTGTGCGACGAGCTGGGTCCATTGTTGTTGCCCAAAGCTCGTCGTAGTCCATCTCGCCAAGGCCCTTGTAACGCTGGATTGAGTTTTCCTTTGGAATACGTTTTCCTGATGCTTGGCCGCTAGCTAGTTTTTCGTCACGTTCAGCATCGGTATAAACATATTCGTGTTCGGCGTTTGACCACTTAATTCTGTATAGCGGTGGCTGAGCTAGATAAACATATCCATGTTCAATAAGCGGTCTCATGAATCTGTATAGAAGTGTCAAGAGCAGTGTTCTAATGTGTTGACCATCAACATCAGCATCAGCCATCAATACACACTTGTGATATCTGATCTTGGAAACATCAAAGTCTTCACCAATGCCAGTTCCAAATGCGGTGATAAGTGCTTGAACTTCGCTGTTACCTAGAGCTCTATCAAGTCTGGCTTTTTCTACGTTCAATACTTTTCCTCGAAGAGGCAAGATAGCTTGAGTCTCTGGGTCTCTTCCACGCATGGCCGAACCACCCGCTGAGTCACCCTCAACGATATAGATTTCACTCAGTCTTGGATCTCTGGAAGAACAGTCACGAAGTTTTCCAGGCATACCGGTTGACTCGAGAAGACCCTTACGTCTAGTCGCTTCTCTTGCTTTACGAGCAGCAAGTCTTGCTGTTGCAGCTTGAATTGCTTTGCGGCAAATTTCCTTAGCCATGGTTGGGTTTCTATCAAACCAGTCAGCAAGTTTGTCGTTAGCAATCTTTTGAACAAAAGCTTTTACTTCTGTGTTACCGAGTTTGGTTTTTGTTTGACCTTCGAACTGAGGCTCAACAAGTTTCACTGAAATAACCGCCGTTAGACCTTCACGAACATCGTCACCAGTTAGGTTTTCGTCTTTTTCTTTTAGAAGAGACTTATCGCGAGCGTATTTATTTAGAAGTGAAGTAAGTGCTGTTCTAAAACCTTCTTCATGTGTTCCACCCTCGTGAGTGTTAATTGTGTTTGCGTAGGTGTGAACGCTCTCGTTGTATCCGTTAGTCCACTGCATCGCCACTTCAACCGACATGGACTTTTCTGTGTTCTCTGACTCGAATGCAATGATCTCGTCGTGAACCAGGTCAACTTTTTTAGCTGAGTTCAGATATTCAACGTAATCCTTCAAACCGTTTTCATACATGAACTTATCGCTACGCTCATTGCGCTCATCATGAAGTGAGATGCTTAGGCCTTTGTTTAGAAAAGCCATCTGTTGGAATCTAGATCTAAGGGTTTCGTAGTCGAATTCGACTGTCTCGAAGATTTCTGGGCTAGGTAGGAACTCGATAACTGTTCCGGTGAAATCTGCTGCCTTACCTTTAGCAAGAGGAGCTGTTGGAACACCAGCTAAGTAGCTCTGCGTCCACATGAAACCATCTCTAGCAACGATGACATTTAGCTGAGTTGATAGAGCGTTAACAACAGAAGCTCCAACACCGTGCAGACCACCAGAGACTGCGTAGCCACCACCACCGAATTTTCCACCTGCGTGCAAAACAGTTAAAACAACTTCAACAGCTGGCTTCTTCTCGACTGGGTGCATATCCACAGGGATCCCGCGGCCATCGTCAGCTACCTTGATCCAGCCGTCTTTAGTGATGACAACATCGATGTTTTTACAGTGACCGGCTAGGGCCTCGTCAACAGCGTTGTCTACGATCTCGTAGACCAAGTGGTGTAGACCTCTTGGGCCAGTAGAGCCGATGTACATACCAGGGCGTTTACGTACCGCTTCTAGACCTTCTAAAACTTGAATATTCGAGGCATCGTAGCCTTTTTGGGGTTCGGTCATACTGGGGTACAGCTCCTATTTCATCGAGTCAGGCCCTCACGACTGCACCTTCAATAAGGTGACTTAAATCCGGGGTAACTGACCACCTAATTCTACCCTTTTTAACGCCTGAAAGGGGGCTAAAATCGTCTAATTTAGGCACTTTATTGCCTGTGGATAACTCTCTACAAGTCGCTTATTTACAAGGGTCAGGACATAATGGCTGGTTATCCGAAGGTGTCCCTGGGACCCCTGCCCTGAACTGTCCTAAAACCACGCTTAAAGCTAGGTGCCTGTGGCCCAATAAACCGTATTTCCTTCACCTCAAGATCTGGTAAACGCTCCGATATCCTGGTGAGAATCTCTGCACCCATGAGTCTTAGCTGGGTTGCCCAGGCGGTGCTTTTGCAGCGAACGGTGAGTATCCCCTTGGAAAGATCCTCTGGGAAACTGCTCTCGGCGACCCGATCCCCCACAAGTTCTTTCCAGTTCGCGAAAAGCTCGCCCTCAGAAACCTTTGATTGCCAACCAAATGTCTGAATCAACTCATCCATAGTGTTGGCTATCGACTTAGGTGCTCTGCCTGAATCAAAAGGCTTAGAGTTTTGGCGTTGGTTCTTCTCTCGTCTCTTAGTGTCCCTGTCTTTTCTACCTGTTATGGCAGCCCTCATGCGGTAATAAAACTCAACAGCGACATCCGGTTTATTTTCTTTAGTCATCAGTAACCTCAAGAGATCCTGCTTGAACATAGAACCGAGTAGCACTTAGCTCAGAAGGAACATCCTCTGCAACCGCTGCTGTGATTATCACCTGTTCATTATGCGACACCATGGAAGCCAAACGTGACCGTCGAGTCGAATCAAGTTCAGCAAAGACATCATCAAGAATTAACACTGGATCTCCAGCTCTGGCTTCCTTGCGAATGAGTTCCGCACTCGCCAGCTTCAAAGCCAATGCATATGACCAGGATTCACCGTGGCTTATGTATCCTTTGGCTGGCAGTGAGCCGAGAAGTAGGAGGAGATCGTCTCTGTGAGGTCCAACCAGGGTTACCCCTCGTTCAAGTTCTTTGTTTCTAACTTCCTTCAGGCGTAGCTGGAATAGATTCTCTATCTTTTCCCTATTGCCGTTTTCTAAAAACTCATTTGAGCTATCTGATTCCAGATCATTAGATAGAAGTGAAGTTTTAAGCTTTATAGATGGGTCATTCTTTTCATCTGCGATCGCAGAGTATGCGTCGCTTAGGTGCGGGGCTAGCCTGGTAGTTATATCAAAGCGGGCGGCAATGATTTCGCTTCCGATGCGAACTAGTGACTGATCCCATGATTCCAAAGTGCTCAAACTAGAAGAACCAGAGGGAATGTTTTTAGAGCTCTTGAGTAAAGAATTTCTTTGTTTCAGGACTCTTTCATAGTCGCTGTAAACCCCAGCCATTCTCGGTGTTAACTGAATTATTAGTTCGTCGATGAAGGACCTTCTATTTGATGGATCTCTTTTAACGATATCCAAATCTTCTGGGGAGAAAATGACTGCGTTAACGTAGCCCAGAATATCTCTGACTCTCGGGGCGTCGCTCTTGTTTATGCGAGCCCTATTGGCACCTTGAAGGTTTAGTTCCAACTCGATCAGGTTCTCACGTTCTTCAAATCGAGCGAGCAGTCTAATGATTGCTTTCGATTCACCTTGCCTAATGAGTGGAAGATAGCCACTAACTCTGTGAGAGCTTAAAGTTGCAGCATAGAAAATTGCTTCGGCAAGATTTGTTTTCCCTTGACCATTTTTACCAACAAGGAGGTTTATGCCTTGGTTAAGAGGTAGCTCAACTGTTTTATAGTTGCGGAAATTTGAAAGAGTCAGATGCTTAACGTGCATCTAAAATCTAATCTGCTTTTTTAACCGCGTGACCACCAAATTGATTACGCAGAGCTGCAACAGCTTTCATCGCTGGTGAATCATCTTGACGGCTTGTAAATCTTGCGAACAGTGAAGCGGTGATTGCTGGCATCGGTACAGCGTTTGCAATACCTTCTTCAACAGTCCAACGACCTTCACCTGAGTCTTCTACATAACCCTTGATCTTTGACAAGCTTGGATCCTCTTCAAGAGCAAGAACCAAAAGATCTAGTAGCCATGAACGAACAACTGTTCCTCTTTGCCATGCAGCAAATGTTCCGTGGACATCCTTGATGATGTCCTTCTTTTCAAGAAGTTCGTAACCTTCCGCAAATGCTTGCATCATGGCGTATTCAATTCCGTTGTGGACCATCTTGGCGTAGTGACCTGCTCCAACATCACCCACGTGGACGAAACCTTCTGACCTCTCGCCTTCTGGGCGAAGAGCGTCAAAGATTGGCATCGCAAGAGCAACTAGCTTCTCATCGCCACCAACCATTAATCCGTAGCCGTTCTGTAGCCCCCACACACCACCAGAAACACCACAGTCCAGGTAACCAATACCGGACTCGGCTACCTGAGCCGCGTGTCTGATGTCTTCGCTGAATCTAGAGTTTCCACCTTCGATGATTAGATCTCCCGCACCCATGTGCTTCTGAAGTTCGTTGATTACATCGTCAGTTGGTTGACCGTGAGGAACCATAACCCAAACAATCTTTGGAGAAGGTAAAGCAGCTACCATCTCTTCAATGCTGCCCACATCAGCTACTGCACGATCACGTGCGTAGCCTGTTACTTCAATTCCTTTATTACGAAGACGGGTGCGCATATTGCCACCCATTTTTCCTAGACCAACTAGTCCAATGTGCATTTGTTGCCTTTCGCTTGATGCTGTTTATTTATCGCTTTAACATGTTCGGGTTTAGTAGGTACCGATATGTGTCAGGCGAAGCTGCATCTTTGGAGGTTTGGCTTGACATGATGATTGGACCTGGACGAGTGTTGTCTCTCTGGTTTTTGGTGAATTCAATTTTCACAAACTCACTTGTTATCTGGCTAAGACCATCGTGGAATAGCCAAGGCTTAAATCTTAAACTTGTTGGGTTTCCATTAAGGGTTGCTTGCACAGATTCTGTAGCGTTATGTTCAGAGCTAGTTGAGTCAAGGTTTACTGATCCTTCTTCAAAGGCATAACGTATTGTGTCTTCAGATTCGTTTACCACTAACTCAACTCTTCTGGTTGCGTCAATCAAGTCTTGTTTGTTGATTACGACAGACTCTTCAAGGTTGGTTGGGAAGTATTGGTCGATGTCTGGATAGTTGTCGATGTTTAGAACAACTGTTGTGACAATTCGATTCTTTGCTTGGAATGCCACCATTCCACCATCAGGTGCGATTGAGATATTAATTTCACCCAAGTTTGCAAATGTCTTTTCAATGTCTTGCATAGTCTTAGTTAGAACTACTGCAGATGTTTCTTCAGAAACATTTTTACCCAACCACTGCACCTGGCAACGAGCTATTCTGTTTGGATCTGCTGCGGTTAGAGTAACAGCAGTTGGGGTGGCTTTTATCTGAATTCCTTTTTGAAAAGCCCTGGTGGATTCTTTAGCTGAAGCAACAGATACTCTTCTGATTGCTGAAATGAACGCGTCACCCTCAATGGTTCCAGTTACAGGAGGAATAGGTGGAAGAGTTGGGTACTGCTCAATTGGTAGAGTAGCGAGTTCAAACTTTGATGTGCCACAGGTTAGTACTGCCTTGGTTCCTTCAACAACTAGGGTTACTGGTTGGTTTGGAAGGCGTCCAATAATGTCGTTTAGAAGTTTTCCTGATACGAGAGCAGTTCCTGATTTCTCAACGTTCGCAACAACGTCTGTCTGAGCTGACACGTCATGATCGAATACTGATACTTGAAGAGAGTTAGCGTCAGCAACCAATCGCATACCGGATAGAACTTGGGATGTTGGTTTTGACTGGAGCATGCGAGCTGCGAACGCTACAGCTTCTGCAAGCACATCTCTGTTGACCTGGAACTTCACAGTTCACCTTTCGTGGGGATTACGTGGTTAATCTTGGCACAAAACTAACTCACCTGGGGACATAGCCAAACCTAAGGGTTATGGTCTTTAGCTTCTTTAACTCTTTAATCTTTAATAGTCTTATTAACGCTTGTGGATAATGTGGATAACTGTCTAACAACCTTGTATTTGACCTGAACTACAAGCATGAAAGTTGTATACACATCTGGGGATAATTCTGTGTATAACTTTCTCCTTTGTGGACTAATGGACAACAACTAACAAGCTACCTGTAGTTACTAACAGAAAACGGGGTTTATTACACAGGTTATAAACAGGTGATGTTGAAAAGTTTTTACTTCAATCCAGACATAATGTCGGTGACGAAGTTGTAGATAGATCTACGTTCCTTCATTAAATCCCCAACCTTCTTAATCGCATACATCACTGTTGTGTGGTCTCTGCCACCAAACAAAGCACCAATCTTAGGAAGAGACATGCTTGTCTTTTCTCTACAAAGGTACATAGCAATCTGTCTACCAGTCACAATCGCCTGAGATCTAGATTTACCAAATAGCTCCTCCTGAGTTAACTTGAAGTAACTACAGACGGCTCTAACTATTTCCATTGGGGCAATACTGTTGCCATCCTCACCCAAGGGAACAACATCCTTAAGAACAGCCTGAACCAGCGGCATGTCGATCTGAGTTCTGTTTAGGGCTGCGAAAGCAGTAACTCTAATGAGGGCACCCTCAAGCTCACGAATGTTTGAAGATATACGAGCTGCCATGTAATCCAAAATCTCATCACTGACACGAATCTTGTCGTTTTCAGCTTTTTTCCTAAGAATCGCGATTCTGGTCTCAAGTTCCGGAGCCTGAATGTCTGTCATTAGACCCCATTCAAAGCGGCTTCTCATGCGCTCGTCAAAACTGTTTAGGAGCTTCGGTGAAACATCGCTTGTGATAACAACCTGCTTCCCTTGCTCATGGAGAGCGTTGAAGGTAGCGAAGAATGACTCTTGGGTCTCTTTCTTGCCTTGCAGGAACTGAATGTCATCGATCAATAGGACATCAACCTGGCGGTATTTAGATTGGAAGTTAAAGCTTGTGTTGGTTTGAATAGCGTTGATGAAATCATTAGTGAATACTTCACTGGAAACGTAACGAACCTTCTTGCCAGGCCAGTATTGCTGAACGTAGTTGCCGATTGCATGCAATAGGTGGGTTTTACCTAGACCCGAGTTTCCATAAATGAAAAGCGGGTTGTATGCATTTGCTGGAACTTCAGCAACTGCAAAGGCTGCAGCATGGGCAAATCTATTTGAACTTCCCTGAACAAAGCTTTCGAATGTGTATCTAGGGTTCAGACGAGAGGATCCATCAGTTGGCTGAGAAGTGTCAGATGAGGAGTAGACAGGAACCACTGCTGGCTCTTCGTCCTGTTCAATCTCAGACTGCTGGGTTGCACTAAATGCAAGAGCCAGTTCAGGGTTTACGACGATTCCTATGTTGGTCGGAATATCTTCAAGACCAACAGTTGAAAGGGTCTCTAGTAAAGGCATCTTGATGCGTTGCTCAATAATGCCTCTGGTCATTTCATTTGCAACCTGCAAATACAGTGTCTCACCCAGAATTCCTTGAACAGAGATCAAGTTCACGAAGCCAAGAAGCTGCTTAGTTATTCTCTCGTCATCCCGTAGCCTAGAAACAACGTCTTGCCACTGTTCAGTGGTAATTCCAGTTATTTCTGCCATGGGTTTCTTTCAATAATTCAATGATTTACTGCTATTTATCTAGTTTTCCACAGTTGAGTCCACAGATATTAACACCTGTGGATAACCTGTGGATAACCCACATCCCCGAGCTGTTGGAGTCTGTGGAAAACTATCTCTATGTATTCAACTGCCTAAGTGGCTCAAATTGCAAATCGAAAAAGCAAAATTTATTAGTTTTGTCCAAAATGTTATGAAAAACGGTCATTTCCATTTTTGCCAAGTTTTGTAGATCTCAAAATTTTATTTCGAATATAACTTGACCTGCGGGGCTTTGTTGCCGTAAGTTTAAGAGGTTGCTCGGCATTGGGTTCGCCGAGTATCAGATTCATCTAACTTCGACGTGGACCCACAAAAAGTTTTGGAGTAGCACCTCATGAGCAAGCGTACCTTCCAGCCAAACAACCGTCGCCGCGCTAAGACACACGGTTTCCGTCTTCGCATGAAGACCCGTGCTGGCCGAGCAATTCTTGCAGCTCGCCGCCGCAAGGGCCGCACCGAACTGTCTGCGTAAATTCTTTTGCTGGCTCGAGAGAACCGGCTCAGAACAGCCGAGGATTTTCGATCAACCATGAGAACAGGTCGCAAGACCGTTTCTGACAGCATGGTGACCTATTTGAAAATTGATTCAAATCTAACCCAACCAAAATTTGGTTTTGTCGTATCCAAGTCAGTGGGCTCAGCTGTTGAAAGAAATCTCGTGAAACGAAGGCTCCGCTCAGCTGTCAGAGATCGACTTGTTCAGTTCCAGGATGGTCAAACACTAGTTATCAGAGCCCTACCATCTGTGACCAAACTGTCCTGGGTAGAACTAGGGGAGCAACTAGATTGGTGCCTCAAGCAAGCAAGCTCGAAGTCAGATTCGTTAACTAGGTAAACAAATGAAGTCATTCCTGCTCAACATCTGGTTTATTCCAAGGAACGCTTTTATAGCTTTCATCGTTGCGTGGAGAAAGATCATTTCTCCTCTTTATGGTGAAGTTTGCCGTTTCTACCCATCCTGTTCGGCTTACGGTTTAGGCTCTATACAACAGCAAGGATTTGTCAAAGGAACAGTTTTGACCACTTGGCGGATCATGCGTTGCAACCCATTTGCTAAGGGTGGCATTGACGAAGTTAAGGAAGGCCCTGCGTGGCTGAACTTGACCAAACATGGTTTTGTATTTGCACAGTCAACGGCTGTGTCTCTAGAAAAGGATAAATAAATGGATATTTTCGCGGCCATCCTCTGGCCTTTTAGATGGGTTATTGAAGCAATCCTCATAACCTTCCACAACGTATTCACAACCTTCGGGATTCAGCCTGATTCAGGTGTCTCCTGGGTGTTGTCAATCGTAGGTTTGGTTCTAGTTGTTCGAGCGGCTCTGATTCCCCTGTTTGTAAAGCAGATTAGATCTCAGCGAGCAATGTATGTTCTGCAGCCTGACCTTCAGAAAATTCAGAAGAAGTACAAGGGCAAGACTGACCGCGATTCTCGCGAAAAGATGGCAAAAGAGCAGATGGCTCTCTACAAGAAGCATGGCTCAAGCCCGTTCGCTTCATGTCTGCCTCTTATTGCTCAGATGCCAGTGTTTTTCTCCCTGTTCATCACCCTCCAGGATGCCCAAGCTAAGAAGCCTGGAGTTGGTTTTCTAACTCAGGATTTAGCAGACTCATTCTCTCGCTCAAAGTTTCTAGGAGCTAGCCTCTCAGAAACCTTCTTGACAGCGACCAGCACCTCTGTGCAGATTATCGCAGCCGTGATGATCGTGCTCATGACTGGATCTCAGTTCATCACCCAGAAGCAGATCATGGCTAAGAACATGAACCCTGAGACCCAGTACTCACAGTTCGCTCAGACCCAGAAGATCATGCTCTACGCGTTCCCAGTTATCTTCCTAATCTCAGGTATTTCATTCCCACTAGGTGTATTGATCTACTGGCTAGTGTCTAACTTCTGGACCATGGGGCAGCAGTACGTTGTCATCAAGCGTATGCCTACCCCTGGCTCAATCGCATTCAATGAGAGAGAAGCCAAGCTAATCAAGAAGGGCAAGCTAACCAAGGAAGCCCCTGTTGAAGAAGTTGAAGAATCAAAACCAGCCCAGCGCGTTCAGCCAGTATCTAAGGCCAGAGCCAAGAAGAAGCCGAACGGCAAGAAGTAGGACATATGTCAGATCAGATTGAAACCCCGGAAAATGAAGAGCAAGTCACTGAGTCTTCAGAGTCAAAAACATCAATAAAGGACCTAGAAGAAGAAGGTGAAGTAGCTGCCGATTATCTAGAAGAACTGCTTGATATCTTCGATCTGGATGGCGACATCAACATCGACGTAAGACAAGGAAGAGCCTATTTGGAAGTAACTGCAGACGAGCAGAGCAACCTCAGACTGGTCTCTCACCCAGACACAGTAGAGGCACTTCAGGAGCTAACTCGTATCGCTGTCCAAACCAAGACACAGTCTTTCAGCAGGCTAATCATCGATATTGCTGGGTCAAGACAGGTACGTTTAGACGCTCTCACCAAGTTGGTAAACAAAGCAATCGACAAGGTTAAAGACACCAATGCCCCTGTTGCCCTAAAGCCAATGAGCTCTTACGATCGCAAGATTTCTCACGATTTGATCGCTGAGGCTGGGCTCATTTCCCAGTCTGAAGGAGAGGGCAAGGAACGCCACATCGTGGCGAAACCTGCCGAATAGTTTCACGTGAAACATTTAGCCAGGGCTGAGGTCCTGGCTTTTTGTTTATCGTTGTAGATTGGATTCAGCCATGAACATTCGCGAAGAAAACATCGATTACACCCCTGAGGCAGAGCCCGAAGAGGCCCTAAAGGTCTACGGTAATCACATCGAAAAGGCTCGCAAATACTTCAAGTTGTTGGTTAGAGACGGAGACCTACTAGGCCTAATTGGACCTAGAGAATTGCCGAAACTTTGGTCAAGGCACATCCTCAATTCAGCCGTAGTGGCAGACCTAGTTGATGACGGGCAGCTCGTTGCAGACGTTGGTTCCGGTGCAGGATTCCCAGGCATACCGATGGCCATCCTGAGACCTGAGGTGCGATTCGTGCTTATCGAACCCATGGAGAGGCGTGCCAATTGGCTAGCTGAAGTAGTGGTTCCTGAACTAGATCTAAAGAACGTAAAAGTCCTGCGAGGTAGGGCTGAAGAAGCACCACTTCGAAACTACGATGTGGTTACGGCTAGAGCGGTTTCTGCCCTTCCGAAGTTGCTGAGAATGTTGGTTCCTCTGACTGTCCAGGGCGGTCAAGTTCTTGCAATGAAGGGGTCTAAGGCTCAGGAAGAGATTGACGATTCCAAGCCTTTAGCTAAGAAACTGAAGCTCGAGTCCTTCGAAATTGTCACAGTTGGGCAAAATATTCTGTCTGACCCAACCACAGTGGTTCGGGTTAGGCTACTCTAGGAACTTGGACAGGGAGAAGTTTTGAGTCAAGAAAACCACTCGAATGAGGCTTCAAATATCGAAGCTGAAAACACCTCTGTATCAAAAAAGACAGTTGTCAGGGGCCTCGGATACCCTAACGGTAGAGAAGAGGTCAGCCCAGATCCAGTGGGTTGGCAGGCAAATTCCGAAGAAATAACCATGATTGAGAAGCAGGTTTCACGTGAAACATCCAGATGAATTCGGCCTAGCAGGCGGCTTTAAAGACGCACCACTCGCTCAAGAAATCAGCGATAACACTAGACGCATGTCTAATGTTAGAAATGCTGTCATATCTCGACCAGAATCAACCCGAATCATCACTGTTTCTAACCAAAAGGGTGGTGTGGGAAAGACAACCACAGCCGTAAACCTAGCGGTGGCCCTAGCTGAAAAGGGCATGGAAGTTCTCGTAATCGACCTAGATCCACAAGGAAATGCGTCCACAGCACTAGGTATTGAGCACAGAATCGGCGTCAAATCAATATATGAAGTCATGACTTCGGACATGCTTCTTTCCGAGGTTGTTCAGGTCAGCCCAGAGTCTCCAAGAGTTCGCTGTGTGCCAGCAACTATCGATTTAGCCACAGCTGAACTAGACCTAGTTTCGCTCTTAGCTCGTGAATTCAGGCTCCGAAACGCATTGGCTGAATACATGTCAACTACAACCGTGAAGCCTGACTACGTTTTTATTGACTGCCCTCCGAGCCTCGGGCTACTAACAGTTAATGCCTTCACGGCCGCTACAGAGGTGCTAATTCCTATTCAATGCGAATACTACGCTCTCGAGGGGCTGAGTCAACTAAAGAGAAGCATCGACATGATTCGAGGGGCTTTGAACCCTAATCTTGCCCTCTCAACTATCTTGTTGACCATGTATGACTCTAGAACCAAGTTGAACCAGGCAGTTGTGGATGATGTTCGAACACACTTCCCAACACAGACCTTGCAAACCCTTATTCCCCGACAGATTGGCGTAGCCGAAGCACCTAGCTACGGTCAAACAGTAATTAACTACGACCGCAGCTCAAATGGAGCCATTTCATACATGGAAGCTGCCCTGGAGATAGCAAGCAGAGGAGCAACAAATGGCTGAGAAAAAAGGCGGACTAGGTAGGGGAATTGGAGCCCTGATTCCAGAAGTTGCTAACGCAGCAGATCGTATGGAGAGACCAGTTGACGGTAATCCCATCAGCGTGTTCTTCGGTGGATCTACAAATGCTCCAGTTGATTTAGTTCCAGTTCCTGGAGCTACATTTGGCTACCTAAACATCGACGACATCACACCAAACGCAAAGCAACCTAGAAGCAACTTTGATCCAGATGACTTCGCAGAGCTAGTTGGCAGCATCAGTGAGTTTGGAGTTCTCCAGCCAATCTCGGTTCGTTCACTTGGTAAACAGAATGGCATCAATAAGTATGAACTGATTATGGGCGAACGTCGCCTAAGAGCTTCTAAGGCTGCAGGTTTAACCCAGATCCCTGCAGTTATTCGTGAAACTGGCGACGAGAATATGCTTAGAGACGCTCTTCTTGAAAACCTCCACCGCAGTGATCTAAACGCAATTGAAGAAGCGAGTGCTTATCAACAGCTTCTTGAAGAATATGGGTGCACTCAGGATCAGTTGGCTGAGAAATTGTCCAGGTCCCGTCCACAAATAACCAACACATTGAGGCTCCTGAGGCTTCCTACAGCTCTCCAGTCAAAAGTTGCCGCAGGTGTTTTGAGTGCAGGTCATGCCAGAGCCATTTTGTCAGTCGATGATCCAGAGCGAATGGTAGAACTAGCTAACAAGGTTGTTAATCTAGGCCTATCTGTTCGTGCCACTGAGGAACTGGTTAAGAAGCCAGGACAAAAAGCAAAAATAAGACCTGGAAGTAAGCAGCAAGCCCTCAAGACACTAGCCGAAACCCTGTCTGACAAGTTGAACACATCTGTTCGAATCAAACTGGGTCTTCGCAAAGGCACAATTGAGATCGACTTTGCCAGCGTTGACGACATGAAGAGAATCTTGACCGAGCTAGGACAAGAAACCAAGTTCTAAAGTTATCCACAACTTTATAAACAAGGTTTTCCACAGGGTTATCCACAAAGTTTTCCACAGTTTCACCCGTTAAGGCTGTGGATAACTGGCTACTCAACCCGACTTAGTTCAGCAGAGATTGTTTTTGCTAATCTCTCAACACCAACTTTGATGTTTTCAGGTGTTGGGTAAGAATAAGAGACTCTCAAAAACTCTTGACCAGTTCCATTTCCGTAAAAGGCAGTTCCAGGTGTGTAGGCAACCAGGTTCTCAACAGCTTTCGGCAGCATTTTCTTGGAATCAACCCCTTGAGGAAGATCAACCCAAAGGTAGAAGCCTCCACCTGGTTTAGTTGTCTTGAGATTTGGTAGATACTCAGACATCGCAGACAGTGCCGAATCTCTTCTGAGCTTGTATTCGTTTCGGAACACAGCTATCTGAGCTTTCCAGTCATTAGTGCTGAGATATTCACTAATCATCATTTGTGAAAAGGCACTCGGGCAAAGCACAGCTGACTCATTAGCAAGGACCAGTTTGTCCTTGATTGATGGAGGTGCCAGTACGTAGCCAACTCTGAAGCCAGGAACCAGAATCTTTGAGAAGGAACCTAAGTAGATAACCCCATCTTCATCTAGAGACCTCAATGCATCAGGAGCCTTTTCGTCAAAGTAGAGAAGCCCATAAACGTTGTCTTCCAAAACCAAGATGCGATGTTTGCGACAAATTTCTAAGATTTGCCCTCTTCTTTCATCGGCTAAAGTCACACCACTTGGGTTTGCAAAGTTGGGGACCAAATACAAGAACTTAATATTTTTACCAGCGGCTTGAACTCGTTTAATGGTTTGTGACAAAGCTTCGGGGGAGATGCCTTTGTCATCTGTGAACACGTGCTCGATGTGGGCTTGTCTCGCTCTGAAAACACCCAGTGCTCCAACATAACTTGGACCCTCAGCAAGAACCACATCTCCAGGATCAAGAAATAGCGAAGCAACCAAATCAAGCCCATGCTGGGAACCAGTTGTGACAACAATGTTGTCGATGTCGCTCTTGATTCCCTCAAGAGCCATAATCTCCTGAATGTGTTCACGGAGTTTAGGATCACCCTGACCTCCCGAGTATTGCAAAGCAACAGCGGATCTGTCTGACATGAGGGACTTAAAGCTTTCAATCATCCGTTCCTTTGGCAGAGCTGGAACGAAAGGCATACCACCTGCAAGCGAAACAACTTCTGGTCTAGATACGACAGCGAATAAGGCTCGTACTTCTGATGCTGATAATCCATTAGCTCGGGATGCATATCTGTCGGACCATAAATCTTTAGCCATTGTTGCCTTCTTCGTTAATCGTGAAACACGAGGTACTTAAACGAAAAACGACCACGGTGCATAGGCACCGTAGCCGTTTAACTTAGAACTAACTTAGTTGATGAATGCGCTTAAATCTGCCAATAGAGCTGGCTTCGGCTTTGCACCGATGATTGACTTAACAACTTCCCCACCGTGGAACACCTGCATCGCAGGGATTGATGTGATTCCGTACTGCTGAGCTAAGGCTGGCTCTTCGTCAACGTTTACCTTCACGATGGTGATCTTGTCAGCGTGCTCGCCAGCAATCTCATCAAGGATTGGTGAAACCATACGACATGGGCCACACCACTCGGCCCAGAAATCTACAAGTACAGGCTTCTCTGATGAAAGAACATCAGCCTGGAAAGTCGCTGTTGTTACGTTTTTTGCTCCCATGATTACTCCTTATTAGTTGCTTCTATTTTAGGTTGCTTAGGTAGTGTTCTGCGTCTAATGCCGCGACACAGCCAGAACCTGCTGCAGTGATTGCCTGACGGTAGGTTGGATCAATAACATCTCCCGCAGCAAATACTCCAGGCAAGCTCGTCTTAGATGAACGACCTTCGACCTGAATGAACTTTTCAGGAGTCAGGGTGACCTGATCTTCAACCAGCCACACACGAGGATCATTACCAATCGCGATGAAAAGACCATCTAGCTCAAGTGTGTTCTCTGTTCCATCAACTAAGTTGTTTGTCTTGATACCAGTAAGTTTTCCTTCACCAAGAAGCTCACTAACTTGTGTGTTCCAAATAACTTCAATCTTTGGGTTGTTCAAAGCACGCTCCTGCATAATCTTTGAAGCCTTGAATGAGTCACGACGGTGAATCAGATACACCTTGCTTGCGAATCGAGTTAGGAAGGTTGCCTCTTCCATGGCAGAGTCACCACCACCAACAACAGCGATCACCTTTTCTCTAAAGAAGAAACCATCGCAGGTTGCACACCAAGAAATTCCATAACCGCTTAGTTCTTTTTCTCTAGGCAATCCGAGTTCACGATAAGCGGCTCCTGTTGCAAGAATCACTGTCTTCGCTTCAAAGGTCTTTCCGCCACCGGTCTTAACAATCTTTACGTCACCTTTGAGATCAACCTCAATAACGTCATCAAGCAAAACTTCGGTCCCGAAACGTTCTGCTTGAGCTCTAAAAGCATCCATAAGTTCAGGACCTTGAAGACCAGTTGGGAAACCAGGGTAGTTCTCAACCTCAGTTGTCTTCATTAGCTCGCCACCAGCTTCAACAGAAGATGCGATTAGCAGGGGATTCAACCCAGCACGACCGGTATAAATTCCTGCGGTGTATCCAGCTGGACCAGAACCGATGATGATTACTTCGTGCAATTTATACTCCAAAACATTGATGAAAGGGGAAGTGAGTAAGGCTAGTTTATCCCTGCAACTTTAGCGACGTAGCAGGCGAACTACTGGAGCTAACAAAATGTTCACTTCTTGAACTCTAAGTAACTTCAGAACAGCGATGTACACACTGGCGATGACAAAACCAATAGTTAGACAGGTCAGAACGGATGAGATGACGGTTTGGACAGGGAATGCACCAACTCCAACTCCACCCATAGCCTGCAACAGCCCGTACCCAGCTGCACCTGCAACCAGAGCTGCTCCAACAAACTTGGCTGTTGCGATTGAGAGTTGGCCGTGACCTAGTGCACCGAACTTTCTCTTGAACAGGATGAAGGCAAGACCTGACTGAACCAGGATGCTTCCACTTGTCACAAGCGATAACCCAACTACCATCCATAGGTCTTCAACATATAGACCTACAAGTAAAGATCCAGTGATGTTCACACCAACTTGAATCACAGTGAAGACAAACGGTGTTCTTGTATCTTCCAAAGAGTAGAAAGCACGTTGGATCATGAAGACATAGCTAAATGGCAAGAGGCCAACAACCATTGCAATCACAACGTTTCCCAAAGCAATAGCACTTGGCAGCTCTCCTACAAATACACGTGAAACCGGATATGCCAAAACAATCAGAGCAGTTGTTGCCAAGACGCTAATCATGGCAATGGTTCGAAGACCATCAACTAGATCTTTCTTTAGTTCCTCAAACTTCTTCTCCATGGCGTGGATAGACATTCTGGTGAAGTATGCGGTTGCGATAGAAACGGTAGCAACAGAATGCGGAAGCATGAAGATCAACCAAGCAACACTCATTGCAGCTACCGATGCAATAGCGACTGAGTTATCGACTAAAAGCGCTCTACCTTCAATAGCACTCGAGGCAACTGCGGTTTGAACAATGCCACCAATCTGAGTGACAATCAACATTCCTAATGTCCAGGAAGCAGTTCTCATTGCTGGACCAAGTCCAACTCCACGCCAAGAGAAGTTGAGCTTGAAACTCAAACCCATCTTCTTCCAGAACACAAAAAGAATTAGTGCTTGAGATGCAACTCCCATAGTTGCTGAACCAGCTAGCCAAGCAATCTGCGCCTGTGTCCAATCAGCAACGCTCTGTTGACCTGTTGGGTCTAATCCGAACTGCCAGATGAATGCACCCATACCGACAATCGCCACAATGTTGTTTAGAACAGGTGCCCACATGTAAGGCCCGAACTTGCTCTTAGCGTTTAGCACCTCACCAAGCAGAGAGTAAAGACCATAGAAGAACAACTGAGGCAAACACCAGTACGCAAAAGCAGTTGCCAAAGCTAACTGATCAGCTTCCCAACCACTTGTGTATAAAGAAACAAGTAGTGGAGCACTGACGGTTGTAATAATCGTGATTGAACCGAAGGTAACTATGGCAAGAGTAAGCAATCGATCAATGTATGCCTTGCCACCATCGAGGTGAGCTCTAGCTCTAACAATCTGTGGAACCAGAACAGCGTTTAGGACACCACCGGCGATGATTGCGTAAATGCTGTTTGGTAATTGATTAGCGACTCCGAAAGCATCAGCAGCGTTGGTAGTGACACCGATCATTGCGGCTAACAGAATTGCTCGAAGGATTCCCAAGAATCTAGAGAACACAGTTCCACTCGCCATGATCAAAGAGGAGCGAACAATACTCATGCTTGCTCTCCTGTGTTATCTCTTCGCTTCATACGAATAACGCCCAGTACTAGAAGCACCGCAATAAGGGAACCAAAAACAATAATGATGAATACTTCTATGTCTGGATTGACTGTTAGGTTCAACGAAACATTTTCGCCAACCCTAATGTCATTAAAAGTGGTTACCCATACATTCAGCTTGTATTCCCCACCGGAGAGAATGCTGACTGGAATAAGAGCGTCTTTTCTTGAGTTTGCAGGAATAGTCAAAGAAACGAATTTCTGAACAGTAACTGCTGGGTCTGGAGAACTGGCGTGAACACGAATTTTTACTTGGCGGTCATAGTTGTTTTGAACAGAGACAGGGACCTTGCTCTCACGTGAAACTATGTTGATGTTTGAGCCGGTCACAACAAATACCTGAGCAGGGGGAAGAGCTGCTTGAACAGGTGTTGCTAGAGCAAGTAAAACTAATACAACTAGAGCTTTGACGAACTTACTCATTGATTTGAAACCCACTCCTGGACAATGAGAGCTAGTCGTCTTTCGTTTTCGTGAGCTAGTTCGGCATTAAGAAGATCAACGTTGACCCATCTAATATCAACGGCTTCTTGATCCGGATCATTTTCAATAGTGAGTTCTCCACCGGTTTGCTTCATGAGGAAGTGGTGAACAGTTTTACTGATGATTGAAGTTGGGGTTGAGAACTCGTAGTGAATCGACCCCAAAGATTCAATGATTACTGCCTCTAAACCAGTTTCTTCCGCTATCTCCCTAAGTGCAGCTTCCTCAATAGTTTCTTCACCTTCGAGGTGCCCCTTAGGAACACACCAGTCAATACGACCGCCACGGTTGCGTCGCCCAATGACTGCGATCCGGGGAGACCCATCAGCAGCTAGAACAAATCCCCCGGCTGAAGTCTCCTCGACACGAGGTTTTTGTCGAGAGTTCATTGCTTTAGCCTAATGCGAGCCATTTGTTGGGCATACTTAAATCCATGCGAACTGTTGCCGAGGCGTTAGCAAATCTACAGCGGATATCTGAGACTCCGCTGCTTAGCAAACTCGGCAAACTCTTCAGCGAGGCTGGTTTTGAGCTTGCATTGGTCGGGGGACCGGTTAGAGATGCTTTCCTAGGCAGGGTCACCAATGACCTGGATTTCACTACCTCAGCAAACCCAGATCAAATACTTGAAGTCCTAAAAGACCATGTTGATGCTCAATGGGATGTCGGCCGCGAGTTCGGCACCATCGGTGCTCGAATTGGCGATGACACTGTTGAAATAACCACCTATCGCGCTGATTCATATGACTCAGAATCAAGAAAGCCAGTGGTGGCTTTCGGTAACAACCTTGAGGATGACCTCTTCAGAAGAGACTTCACCGTTAATTCAATGGCTCTGAGATTACCCGAAGGCGTATTCGTCGACCCATTCAATGGACTAACTGACCTTATTGATGGAGTAATTAGAACCCCAGGCAAACCAGAGGATAGTTTCTCTGATGACCCGCTTCGAATCATGAGAGCAGCAAGGTTCGCCTCCCAGCTCGGATTTATGGTTCACGAAGATACTTTCAGAGCCATGAAGGCTATGGCTGATCGCATTGAAATAGTCTCAGCCGAAAGAATCCAGGTCGAAATCTCAAAGCTAATCCTTGGAGCTAATCCAAGAGAGGGCCTTGAAGTTCTAGTCGATTCAGGAATAGCCGATATCGTCTTCCCTGAACTACCTTCTCTCAAACTAGAAATAGATGAACATCACCACCACAAAGATGTTTATGAACACACCCTTACTGTCTTAGAGCAGGCCATTGGCTATGAAGCTGAGTATGGGTTGGAGAAGGATCTGGTTCTTCGACTTGCTGCCCTAATGCACGACATTGGTAAGCCACTAACCAGAAAGCTTGAAACTGGAGGTGGAGTTACCTTCCACCACCACGATGTTGTTGGAGCAAAACTAGCGACCAAGAGACTTAGGGCCTTGAGATATGACAATGACACCATCAAAGGGGTAGCACGCCTTATTGAACTGCACCTTAGGTTCTTTGGCTATAGCGACCAGGCTTGGGGAGATTCGGCCATCAGACGCTATGTCCGAGATGCCGACGATCAACTAACTCGCCTACACGTTCTAACTAGAGCAGATGTGACTACTAGAAACCAGAAAAAGGCAGACCGACTCTCCCATGCCTATGACGATCTAGAGCAGAGGATAATTGTCCTTTCTGAGCAAGAACAGCTGAAGGCAATCAGACCCGACCTATCTGGCGAACAGATCATGGAAATACTGGATTTGAAGCCAAGCCCTGAAGTTGGAGCCGCTTATAAGTACATGCTCGATCTTCGTCTTGATGAGGGACCACTTGAATATGAAGAAGCAAAGATTCGCTTGCTTGCATGGTGGCAATCAAGGTAGAGTAGTGAAGTTGCCCTGATAAGACCCTGTGCTTATCTGTTGGGTAGCAATTGCATTTACCCTCCTGTCACGGAAACGCCGTGGCCGTTCTAGTCCAAAGGAGGTGGGTTAGTCATGCATAAATACGAAGTCATGGTCATTCTAGACTCAGACATCGAAGAGCGTACCGTCGGTACAAGCCTTGACAAATTCCTCAACGTAATTCGCAACGGTGGAGGCACCGTTGACAGCGTTGACATTTGGGGCCGTCGTCGTTTCGCATACGAAATCAACAAGAAAACCGAAGGTATCTACGCAGTTCTATATCTGACCTGTAACCCTGCTGAAGTTCTTGAGTTGGACCGTCAACTAACGTTGTCAGAAGCAGTTGTTCGCACCAAGGTTTTGCGTGCAGAAGATGCTGTATTCAGAATCAACCCAGTAGTAGTCCCTGAGGTAAAAGCTAGCGAAGATAAGCCAGCTCGTGCCAAGAAGGCTCCTGCTGCAAAGTCAGCTGAGTAACCCTCATGGCCGGTGAACTAACTATCACTGTTGTTGGCAACCTAGCCAACGATCCAGAGATTCGTCATGTAGCAGGCGGTATCGCTGTTGTAAACCTAAACGTGGCTTCAACTCCTCGTACATACAACAGAGACACCAACACCTGGGTAGATGGCGACACCGTTTGGGTCAAGTGCACCGCATGGCGTGAACTAGCCGAGAACATTGGCCAGTCACTAACCAAGGGAACTCGCTTGATCATCACAGGCAGACTAAAGCCAGCTACTGCTTACCAAGCAGCAAGCGGTGAAGCTCGTGCCTCAATCGAACTTGACATCGATGAAGTTGGACCATCACTTAGGTACGCAACAGCGACTGTAACAAGACGCTCTCGCGATGGTCAGGCTCCAATCGACTCAAATCCATGGAACAACTCACCTCAGGCAAGCGCAGCAGCACCGGCTGTTGCAGCTTCAGCCGCAGATGCATGGTCCAACCCAGGTGTTTCAGACGGTGGCTTTGCCGCTGGTGACAGCACCCCATTCTAAGAATTCATAGGAGAAACTAATGGCAGCAAAAGTAAACAGCGACCGCGTCAAAAAGGGCAGTCGCAACGCAAAGAACCTAAAGCTTGCACCACCAAAGCCAATCAAGGTCGGAGTTATCGACTACAAGGACATCGCAACCCTGCGTAAGTTCGTATCAGACCGCGGCAAGATCCGTTCACGTCGCATCACCGGTGTTTCAGTTCAGGAACAGCGTCTAATCGCTAAAGCCGTTAAGAACGCACGTGAGGTAGCACTTATGCCTTACGCAGGCGCAGGCCGCTAGGAGGAATCGAAATGTCTAAAATTATTTTGACTAATGAAGTGTCAGGTCTAGGCTCAGCCGGAGACGTTGTAGAGGTTAAGAACGGCTACGCTCGCAACTACCTACTACCTCGTGGTTTCGCAGTTATGTGGAGCAAGGGTGGCGAGAAGCAGGTCGCTCAGATCAAGGCTGGCCGTGAGGCTCGTGCTCTAGCAACTGTTGAAGAAGCTCAGGCATTCAAGGACGCTCTCCAGGCAGCAACTATCAGATTGGCTGTAAAGGCCGGTGTTGGTGGTCGTTTGTTCGGTGCAGTAAAGACCGGTGACGTTGCAGCAGCAGTTGCAGCAGCTGGATTGGGCGAGATCGACAAGCGTAAAGTCGCTTTCTTCTCACCAATCAGAACCACTGGTTCATTTGAGGCAACTGTAAAACTGCACTCAGACATGACTGCAACCCTAAAGCTAGAAGTTGTAGCAAAGAAGTAAGTCTTTTCAAACTAAAGGCAGGCTTTCGGGCCTGCCTTTAGCCTTTAAGCGACAAGCCGATATCTGTGGATAACTTGTGGATAACTTGCCCTAAAAGCAACTAAATCAGGGTTTATCTACAACCTTCATGCACAGGTTTAGACTTAAGGAATGGATTTGCTTTCCACCATAAACCCCTTGTTTTTACTGGTGCCTAGGCAGTTATCCACAGTTTTTACACAGAGTTATACACATTTTGTCCACAGTTAGTTCGGCGTGTTGCCCTATTTATCCACAAGCTTAGCCACAGGTCAACTTGTTTTGGGCATGTCAGGCGGGCATGCTACTAATAAGTTTCTATAGTTTTAGTACTACTCAAGAAAGATTTAGATGTCTATTGCACCAGTTGGCAAGAGTTTCCGAAGCGAAGATCGCTTACTTCCTCACGACCTGAATGCCGAGCAGAGCGCTCTTGGAGGCATGCTCCTATCTCTGGACGTTGTCCACTCCATTTTGTCTGAGGGCAAAATCCATGCTCGTGACTTTTATGCACCTAAACACGAAATTATTTATTCAGCGATTATCAACCTCGCCAACCATGCTGAACCAACTGACGTCATTACGGTTAGTGCTGAGCTAACAAAGATGGGAAAGCTAGCGACAGTTGGTGGAGCTGAGTATCTTCACGAACTCACAGCAATCGTTCCAACAGCAGCGAGTGCAAATTTCTACGCAAAGATTGTTCGCGAAAAAGCAATCCTTAGACGCCTCATCGAAGCTGGAACCCGAATCGCTCAACGTGGATACGATGCAGAAGGTGAAATTGAAGATCTAGTCAACAAAGCCCAAAGTGAAATCTATACAGTTGCAGATGAATCAACAGGGGCAGATTGGACTCGACTGAGTTCCGCTTTAGAAGGTGCTGCCAATGAAATCGAGTTCATTCAAAAGAACAAAGGCTTCTCAGGCGTTCCAACTGGTTTCACAGAACTAGATAAAGACACAAATGGTTTACACCCAGGTCAGCTTGTGATCATTGCAGCCAGACCTGGTTTGGGTAAGTCAACACTTGCGTTAGACATAGCTCGTTCAGCTGCCATTGAGAACAAGCTTGCAACTGCCGTCTTTTCACTAGAAATGAGCACGACTGAAATCGCTATGCGAGTGATGTCAGCTGAAACCGGAATTCTTCTGCAGAGCATGCGTAAAGGAAACATCAGCGACAACGAGTGGGCCATCATGGCTGAACGTAGAAGCAACATCGGAGCCGCTCCTCTTGTATTTGATGACAGCCCGAATCTAAACATCGTGGAGATAAGAGCTAAGTGTCGTCGAATGATGACGGAGTTTGATCTCAAGCTTGTAATCATCGACTATCTGCAGTTGATGAGCTCAGGTAAAAAAGTAGAGAACCGTCAGCAAGAAGTTTCTGAATTTTCAAGATCACTCAAGCTTCTTGCCAAAGAACTTAAGGTTCCTGTAATCGCTCTTTCACAGTTGAACAGAAAGTCCGAAGACGGAACAAATAAGAGACCAGAGCTATCTCAACTTCGTGAATCAGGATCACTTGAGCAGGACGCGGACGTAGTACTTCTTATTCACCGCGATCAAACTGAAGGTGCAGAAACAAACCGCATTGGTGAAGCTGAACTTATCATTGCTAAGCAAAGAAATGGACCTACTGGAAAATCAACAGTTCTATTCCAGGGACAATACTCACGCTTCGTGAATCCAAAGGAATAGCGATGCGTTTAGCGAATTCAGTACGTGCAGCAATTTTTGCAACAGGTGCAGCATTTCTGATTTTCTACCAAGACCACTCCGTTGAAGTTGGAATGTCGGTTCTTCTGTTTGTGACCGCAACTCTAGCCATTGCAGGTGTTGCAACAAACAGATCTTCAGCAAGGGAGTATTTCGTTCCAACAACTCTTGCCTTTGTGGTCGCTGCGTTGGCTTTGGTCTTTCTTCTAGTTGAAAGCGACAAACTTTTTAGTTTCAGAGCCCTCGTATTTGTGTTTGCAATAGGTATGGCTGTTTATGAATTTGTGTTGTCTCGCAAAGCGAAACCTGACGATGTTCTGGAACTACGAATCGCATCCGGCCTTGGATTGCTGACAGGGTTAGTATTTTTATTAGCACCACTTGATGTTGGCAATGCTGTTGGATTCCTAAGTGCTTACCTAGCAATCTCAGCTACTCAACGAGCAGTGTGGGCCGCATCGCCAACTAATGGAAAGAAGACACGCAATGGCTAAGAAGAAGAGTTCCCCAACTTCACTAAAGTCGATGGCTTTGTTCTCAGCAGTTGCAACTGCATTTGTTGTGGCGATAGCAGCAGGAGCTTTCGATGATCTTGCCAGAGTTGCTATTGCTGGTGCCATTACTTTTGTAGTAGTCATGGGCGGTTTGTTTGTTTTGAACTTAGTAGCCAAGGATGATGACACTGAGCCAGGACAACCTAGGCTCAAATAATAGTTATTTGCTGTTGTTAGAAATAATCAAAACAAGTTGTGATGCAAGACCTGTATAGGTGCTTGGCTTCAACATCAATAAACGATCTTTTGCATCTTGACCGATGTTTAAATCCTGAACAAACATCGAAAGATCTTCACTTCCAATTCTTCTGCCACGAGTTAAATCTTTGAGAAGTTGGTAAGGGTCTGAGATGTCACTTCTTCCAGCAGCAACTTCGGCACGAATAACGGTTTGAATAGCTTCAGCTAATACTTCCCAGTTCTCCGCCAAGTCAGCATCCAGGACAGCACTTGATAGTTCAACTTCAGATAGGCCGCGAGTTGCGTTGTCTATTGCTAGAAGAGAATGACCTAGCCCCAGCCCAATGTTTCTCTGAGCACTTGAGTCTGTTAGGTCACGCTGCATCCTTGAGGTAACAAGAGTGCTTGATAGTGAGTCAAGAATCGCATTCGATAGTTCGAGATTTGCTTCAGCGTTCTCAAAACGAATTGGGTTCACTTTGTGAGGCATAGTTGAGGAACCTGTTGCTCCAGCAACTGGAGTTTGCTTGAAGTAGTTCATCGAAATGTATGTCCACATGTCTGTGCACAGATTGTGCAGAATCCTGTTGAACAAAGTGATAGCTGAGTAAAGCTCCGCTTGCCAATCGTGAGATTCAATCTGAGTCGTTAGGGGATTGAACTTCAACCCTAAAGATTCAACAAAGGCTTTTGATTCTCTCAACCAGTCAACTTCAGGAGCAGCAACAACATGAGCAGACCAAGTACCGGTTGCTCCTGAGAACTTACCTAAGTATTCAGCATTTTCAACTCTATTTATTTGTCTTTGAAGCCTGTGTACAAATACGGCTAGCTCTTTACCCATTGTTGTAGGAGTTGCTGGTTGACCGTGCGTTCTTGCAAGCATTGCAGAGTCTTGATACTTAACAGCCATTGCAGAAAGCGACTCAATTAGTGTCTTGGCTTTTGGTAACCAAACATCAGTAACTGCATCATGAATAGTGATCGCGTACGAAAGATTGTTTATGTCTTCACTTGTGCAGGCAAAGTGAGTAAGTTCAAGAAGATCTTCTCTGCCAAATTTGGTTAGGCGATCGCGGACAAAGTACTCAATGGCTTTAACATCGTGACGGGTCTTGGCTTCTGTCTGCGCTAACTCCGCGACATCAGAATCACTGAAATCTGTGACCAGACTCTTTAGCTTCTCTTTCAGAACTCCGTCTATTGGACCGTTAGTGCCAAGGAGATTTCTGTTTGCTAAGAAGATAAGCCACTCAACTTCAACCAGGATGCGAGCTCTGTTTAGCCCCGCTTCGCTCAGGTGCTCACCTAAAGCTGCGACCACAGGTTGGTATCTGCCATCCAGTGGGCTTAAGGGTTGATTCGAAAGATTACTCACACTTCTATATTGCCCTGCTTTATGCACAGAACTCCCTTATTCCTGTGGTCTGTGTCCAGAAATATTAGAGATTTCCCTCATGAACATTTTCAATAATCACTTAGCCGTAACCATCGCTCTGCTCCAACGAGCACAACCTAGCCAAACCCTCTGGCGAGGGCCCGCAGCAGATTCCTGTCGCCTGGAGATGCAAAAGCTCCAACATCAGATGAGTTCACTTATGTGGCAAATGCAACTACTTGGGTTGATTCCATGAAGCCGGATGTCTGCACCCCGCCGGTGGCTCCCGTGGTTGTGGTTGCGACTCACGAGGAGCTAGTTAGAAGTGCGAGAGACATGTGGTTGGTGGCGGTAAGTTTACTCACTGAGCTAAACCCAACTAAGTTCACTACCGCTCCTTGGGCTGCTGCCCGATTCACCATCGAACTACCTTTTCTTTTGGGAAAGCTGTGGCATATCCAACAGGGACTGATCACGTCAGCACATTCCTATATGCAGACCGAAACCATGCTCACCACCGTGTTGGAGACAATCAACGTTCCCGAACTTTTGAAGGAACTAGGTTCTTGGGCTGTTGAGCTGGCTCCCGTGTTGAATCTGCCATTTGGTTTTAGCCAACATGTACCACCGGTAACAATCATGCCGCCAACCGATGTGAACATAATCAATCAGCGCTTTAGCGAAACAACCTGGTCTGGACAGCCCCTAGTTAGAGAAGAAACGTACGCAATGCGCAATGGAACAGCATCGCACTGGTTCTATCTTCCGAAGGAACATGATTGGGCTGTCATTAACGGGGACCAGCCAATGACTTCTGAGGATTACCGTTTAGCTGACTTCATTAAATATCGAACCGGAGTAAGTGATCAGGTTCATTTCGTTGCTATGAGAAATGGAGAAGTAATCATTCCGGATGCTCAAGTACTTATTGACCACCAGGGTTTAGCTGACGGAGAGGTTCAAGTCTTTTCTATGAATGACCTAAAGAATCCTCAAAGCCTTGAAAAGACCTCTACCAATGAATGAGAAGATGCTGATCACTATTGAGGCAAGAATCGCCCAACCTAGAGATTCAATTTCTAATCCTTCAGTGGTGAAACCTTGGATGGTAAATGTGTCTGGGCTTAGCTGCTGGCTAATCCAAGCGACCAATAGAAGTAGGGATCCGTTAATCACAAAGGAGATCAAACCAAAGGTCAAAATGTATAGCGGGAACGCAATTACCTTGATAACTGGGGCGACTATGGAGTTGATTAGACCAAAAATGGCTCCAATCACCAATAAAGTGGCGATTAATTGCCACAATTCGGTGCCACCGTAAGGCTTTAGGCCGATGCCTGGGATTATTGCTGAAACCAGCCAAATACCCAATCCGTTGATGATCGTGCTAACAAGAAAACGTTTCATGTGTTTTATTGTGCCACCCCTCAAGTAAATTGGTATCTGTGAACGCCGTATCCCCAGAAATTCCTATGGTTCAACTGCTAACGGTTGACGGCGATTTCATCGAACCTCGAGAACATGCTGTTTATGGCGAGATCGTCAGATCGCTTCGAGAAGCAGACTTCCTAAAGTTCTATCGTGACATGGCTCGTATCCGTCGTTTCGACGAAGAGGCAACGGCTCTTCAACGCCAAGGTCAGATGGGTCTATGGGTTTCAGCTATTGGTCAAGAAGGTGCTCAAATCGGATCTGGCTATGGAGTTGGCCCGAACGATCACATCTTCCCTTCTTACCGTGAACACGGAGTAGCAATCACTCACGGTGTTGACCTGATGTCAATCATCAAGATGTTCCGAGGTGTAAACCACGGTGGATGGAATCCAAAAGATACTCGCTTCCACTTATATGCCATTGTTCTTGGCACTCAAGCTCTCCACGCAACTGGCTATGCGATGGGTTTGAACTTTGAAGGTCTAGTTGGAACCGGGGATCCAGAAAAAGACCTAGCAGTAATTACCTATTTCGGTGATGGGGCAACAGCTGAAGGTGACATCAGCGAAGCATTCCTTTTCGCAGCAACAAACAACACTCCTCAAGTTTTCTTCTGTCAAAACAATCAGTGGGCAATCTCTTCTCCAGTTGGAACACAAACCAAGGTGCCTCTATATAAACGTGGTGAAGGTTTTGGAGTGCCTGGTATTCGTGTTGACGGTAACGACGTCCTTGCTTGTTATGCAGTAACAAAGAAACATATGGACGATGCACGTTCAGGACAAGGCCCTTCTCTTATTGAAGCTTTGACATATCGAATCGGTGCTCACACAACTAGCGATGATCCATCGAAGTATCGTGACCCTGCTGAAGTTGCTGAATGGGCAGCCAAAGATCCAATCCTCAGATTTGAGAAGTTCCTACGTAAGCAAGGCATCGGTCAGGATTTCTTTGATGAAGTAAAGGCCGCGGGAGATGCTCTTGCTACAGAACTGCGTGAAAAAACTTTCGCTATGACTGAGCCACCTCTAGAACTTATGTTTGATCACGTTTATTCAGAGCCTCACCCAATGATTGAAGAGCAGAGAGCTTGGCTTCAGGGTTACGAAGAATCTTTGGGTGGCCATGCCTCTACCAACAATGGTGACGACACCCCAACCTACGGAGGGACTCACTAATGAGTAATTTCGTAGAGCTATCAATTGCAAAAGCGATTAACGCTGGTATTCGTAAATCAATGCAAGACAACTCTAAGGTTCTTGTATTTGGTGAAGACGTAGCCCAGCTTGGTGGAGTGTTCCGAGTCACTGAGGGTTTACTCGATGAGTTTGGTTCTAACAGAGTTTTCAATTCACCTATCGCGGAATCAGGAATTGTTGGAACAGCAATTGGTTTAGCAATGCGCGGCTTCCGTCCGATTGCAGAAATTCAATTCGACGGATTTATTTACCCAGCGTTTGATCAAATCGTAAGTCAGCTAGCCAAGCTAACCAACCGAAGCGAAGGTTACTTTGATATGCCAGTAGTTATCCGAGTTCCTTACGGTGGAGGCATTGGCGCTGTTGAGCACCACAGCGAGTCACCTGAAGCATATTTTGCACACACTGCAGGTCTTCGAGTGATTAGCCCTTCTAATGCGAACGATGCTTACTGGATGATTCAGCAAGCAATCGAATCACGTGACCCAGTTATGTTCTTTGAACCAAAGAGAAGATATTGGCAGAAAGGTCAAGTAAACCTTGACCATGCTCCTATGTCTATGCACACAGCAACCACTATTCGCCAGGGTTCTGACGTGACTATTGCAACCTATGGCCCAATGGTGGTTACTGCCCTGCAGGCAGCAGAGAATGCAGCTGCTGAAGGAATCAACATTGAAGTTGTTGACATCAGATCTCTTTCACCCATCGACTTCGGACACATTGTTGAATCAGTGAAGAGAACCGGAAGACTGATTGTCACTCACGAGGCAGGTACTTTCGTAAGTATCTCTTCTGAAATTGCTGCAAAGATTTCTGAGCTCTGCTTCTTCTACCTAGAAGCTCCAGTAATTAGAGTTGGTGGATTTGATGTTCCTTATCCAGCAGCAAAACTCGAGGAACTATTCTTGCCAGACGCAGACCGCTTAATGGAAGCTGTCGATCGAGTGTTGGCTTACTAGGGCGGATCAGATGTCACAGATTGCATATTTTGATTTGCCAGATGTTGGCGAAGGCCTTACCGAGGCAGAGATTGTTTCTTGGAAAGTAAAAGTTGGCGATAACGTAACCGTCAACCAGATCATCGTTGAAATTGAAACAGCAAAGTCTTTAGTTGAACTACCTTGTCCATTCGCTGGAGTTGTTACTCAGCTTCTTGCTAATGAAGGTGACACAGTAAACGTTGGTTCACCAATTATTGGAGTCACAGTAAGTGAAGCAACTGCAGCAGTTGCTGCTGGAACTGCTCCAACCTCGATGCACGCAGCTGTTGCACAAAACGCAGTAACAACCGAAGCCATCGAAACTGTTTCCGAAGTTTCTTCATCAAGTTCTGAAGAGAAGCCTCAACCTAATCTTGTTGGCTACGGAGTATCAGCTGCTGCGCCTAGCAGAAGAAGACGCGGAGTTGCTCCGGTTGTGGCGTCAGCTGCAGCAACATCTATTGCTAATGCAACAGCACCAGGAACAGATCTAATTGCGATAGTTCCATCTGCCGATGTTGTTTTAGCCAAGCCACCGATTCGCAAACTTGCTAAAGACATGAACGTTGATATTTCGAAAGTCAAAGCAACTGGAGTCTCTGGTGAAGTTACTAGAGAAGATATTCTCGCCGCAGCTCAAGTTGCGAGTGTTTTTAGAAACCAAACCACCCCTGAACTAAAGACCGAACGTGAAGAGAGAATTCCTGTTAAGGGAGTTAGAAGAGCTATTGCTAGTGCAATGGTTCAATCTGCATTTACTGCTCCGCACGTAAGCATCTTTGTTGATGTTGATGCAACAAGAACTATGGAATATGTAAAGCGCTTGAAAGCAAGTGCTGATTTCGCTGGAGTGAAAGTAACACCACTTCTTATCATGGCTAAGGCAATGATCTGGGCAGCAAGAAGAAACCCAACTGTTAACTCAACTTGGACTGACACAGAAATTATTGTTCACAACTACGTGAACTTTGGTGTTGCAGCTGCAACACCTAGAGGACTAATCGTTCCTAACGTTAAAGATGCAGACAAGCTTTCAATGCTTGAACTAGCTATGGCATTAGAGAAACTTGCAGCAACTGCTCGTGAAGGAAAGACAACTCCAGCAGATATGCAAAACGGAACTATCACAGTTACCAACATCGGAGTCTTCGGAGTTGACACTGGAACACCAATCTTGAACCCAGGTGAAGTTGGAATCGTAGCTCTTGGTTCAATCAGGCCAAAGCCTTGGGTAGTTGACAACGAGATTCTTATTCGTCAGGTAACAACTATTGGTGCAACATTCGATCACCGAGTCGTTGATGGAGATGTCGCAAGCAGATTCGTTCAAGACGTCGCGTCGGTTATCGAAGAACCAGCTCTGCTTCTGGACTAGGGCTGGCCCCAAAAGAGTCCCCTATTGTTATTGATATTCATTATCAATAACACTATGATTTAGTCATGAAGAAATCATTAGTAGCACTGGCTGCCGCAACGTCCTTAGTAATAGGCCTATCTGGCTGTTCATCAACAGAGTCAGCAGATACCCGACCTTCCATTGTTGCCACTACGTCAGTATGGGCTGACGTAGCCAGCCAAATAGCTGGCGATAAGTTCAACGTAATTGCTCTTATCGATAAGCCAACTCAGGATCCTCACTCATTTGAGGCATCAGCTAGAGATCAGTTAGCTGTGTCTGAGTCAAGCATCTTCATCATGAACGGTGGGGGCTATGACGAGTTTGCAACCAAGCTAGCCAGCGCAGCTAACGTTGTTCCTTTCGATGTTTATGAGGCTGAAGAAAAAGCACATGGTGGCGAACATGCTGGCGAAGCTAAAGATGATCATGGCGATGAGCACGCTCATGGTCACGATGGCTCAGATCACATTTGGTATGACCTTCACGTTGTTGAGGCAACTGCTTTCCAGCTCTCACAGAAGATGGCAGATATTCAACCAGAAAACAAGAGTGTGTTTGATGAGAATTACACAGAGTTTGCGGCTTCCATTGAAGAACTTGAAGAACGAGCAGCAAAGATTAGGACAAAGCTTTCATACTTTGAAGCCCACCCTCTTGCCTCTCTCTTGTTCCAGGAACTGGGCTTTGAGAACCTAACACCAGAAGGCTTTGCTGAAGCAGAAGAAGCGGAGCTAGAACCATCACCGCTAGTAATGAATGAGGCCAAGGAACTAATCGGTGGTAACAAAGTTGACTTTGTTGCTGTGAACCGTCAGGCAAGTTCAACGTCTCTTGAACAACTGATTGTAGTTGCGGAAGAGAACGCAGTTCCGGTGTTGAACTTCGATGAACTTCTTCCAGAAGGTTCTAACTACCAGGACTGGATGGCTGGAATCCTTAGTGAAATCGAATCAATAAGCAACTAGTCCCTAATCTCGCTGAGAGATAAACTCAGTCAATAAAGAAGGAAGTTGTAAACCATATCCACCACCACTAGCCCAGTGCTAAGAATCAACCAAGCCACTCTCGGTTACGACGAGCGGCCACTTTGGAGCAACCTAGATTTAGAAGTTGCTCAGGGAGAATTCATAGCAATTATTGGTGCTAATGGATCTGGTAAGACAACGCTGCTTAGAGCAATCTTGGGTCAAGAGAAACTTAACTCAGGGGCAATCCTGCTGAATGGAAAACCAGTTACACATGGTTCCAGAAAAATTGGCTACATCCCTCAGTCGAGAACGCTTGATGCACACACACCACTTCTAGCTAGAGACCTGTTGACTATGGGCATCAACGGTCACCGCTATGGAGTTCCATTTACTTCGCGCAAAGATAAAGCAAGAGTTGAACACATTCTCAACTGCATTGATGGTCATGAACTCGCCAACCTACCAGTAGGTCAACTAAGTGGGGGACAACTGCAAAGATTTCGCGTGGGTCAGGCAGTAATAGATGAGCCTGATCTGATTCTTGCTGATGAACCACTCAGTGCTTTAGATCTAGCTCAGCAGGGAATACTTGCAGACCTAATTGATCGGGAAAGAAAAGACCATTCAGCAGCGGTGTTGTTTGTCACACACGATGTCAATCCAGTATTAGATATGGTTGATCGAGTTTTGTATTTGGCTAACGGTCAATTCAAAATCGGAACACCTGATGAAGTTATGCGAAGTGAAGTGCTTAGTGAACTTTATGGAGCTCCTGTTGATGTTGTTCGTAACCAAGGAAGAATTGCAATTCTTGGTACACACGGTTCCGATCATGAGCATCACGATCATGAGGAGTGGAAATAATGATTTTCGACTTCACTGATTACGACAAGCTTCTTCCACTGGTAACCAACTCACTAATAGCGGCAGCCTTGCTAGGGCTCATGGGTGGACTAATCGGCATCTTTGTTATGACTAGAGATTCATCATTTGCAGTTCATGGCATTAGTGAAATCTCTTTTGCCGGTGCAGCAGTTGCCCTGCTGATTGGTCTCGATGTTGTTTTAGGTTCAGTGATTGGATCTGCAGCAGCAGCAATACTTATCGGTCTATTAGGAACAAGAGCAAAAGATAGAAACTCAATCATCGCCGTGCTCATGCCATTTGGTTTAGGTATTGGAATTCTTGCTCTCTCGCTTTATGAAGGAAGAACCTCGAACAAGTTCGGTTTGTTAACCGGACAGATTATTGCCATCGATTCACCTTCACTGTTCTGGCTAACTGCAATATCCATTTTTGTGATACTGGTTCTTGTGATTATCTGGAGGCCACTGCAGTTTGCAAGCCTAGACGCAGAGGTGGCTAAGGCCAGGGGAGTTGCAACTGGAAAACTTGGCTTCGGCTTCTTACTCCTTTTGGGACTAGCGGTTGCTGCAAGCGTTCAAGTCGTTGGAGCTTTACTCGTACTTAGTCTTCTTGTCACTCCAGCCGCAGCAGCACTTAGAGTGACTTCCTCGCCAAAACTTGCACCTCTTCTAAGCGTTAGCTTTGCAATGACATCGGCTATTGGCGGAATACTTCTCGCTCTAGGTGGTGGGCTTCCAGTAAGTCCATACATTACCTCTGTTTCATTCTTTATTTATCTTGTTGCACGCATAGTAGAAGTTTCGAGAAAAAGGTCTGCTAAGGCTTCGGTATCCAAGGGTTTGACTACATGAGCACAGCAAAGAGAAATACCTGGCAGAAAGATGCCGTGATGCATGCGCTAACCGAAGCCAAAGGTTTTGTAAGTGCTCAGCAGTTGCATCTTGTTCTGAAGCAGCACGGATCCACTATCGGCTTGGCAACCGTATATCGAGCTTTGACAGAACTTGTAAGCCTAGGAAAAGCAGACAGCCTGCAGAGTAATGACGGTGAAACCCTCTATAGAGACTGCTCAACACATCACCACCATCACCTGATCTGTGAGAACTGTGGAGTGACTATTGAGATCGAAGCAGAAGCCGCTGAAACATGGGCTTCTAAGGTGGCTAAAGAACATGGCTTTACCCAAGTGACCCACACCATAGATATCTTCGGCCTATGTAAAGAGTGCAGCAAGTAGAATCTAGAGAGCACAAATACTTTCATAAAGGGGGACAAATGGAATTTGTAAGCCAAGAAATCAAACAAACAAAATTAGTAAGAGTTTCTTTCAAGAGCCTTTCAATCATCTTTGGGCTATTAGCCCTTAGCCCACTAGTCGTTGGCGGTTTGATGCCTCAGGAACTTGTATCTTCTTCAAATGCGTACCTACTCAACATGTCCCACTTGCTCACTTCGGTATTTGCCGCTGCGTTTACTTTTGTGGCGCTTGACTACCTGTTGAAGCCCCGAGTCACGGACTTGAAGGAAATGCTGAGTTTTGAGCAGAACCGAGAGGTGCTGTCAGCTCTTATTGGGTCATACACTCGCAACCTAAGAAACAGCTCCATATTTCTGCTGGTAGCCAGCGCAGGGTTCGTATTCAGCTCACTTTCGCAGCTTGGGGTAGCAATTCAGTACACATCTCTTGGTCTAGCTGGAAATGGTGGCCCGGCGGCTGAGATCTACTTCCTTCAAGCATTTCAACCACTCCTAACTGCCTTGGTTTTGGGCCTTTTGGCCATATTCCTGTTCCGCCAGGTGAAGAGACTGAGATCGGGTCTAGCCAAGCTGGAAACCCCAGATATTGACCTAAATTAGGACTTGCACACATACCCTAAACAGGTCTAGACTTGAGCAGTTGCCCGAAATCTTCGGGTTTTACAAACCGGTCACTTATGGACCATCCATCATTTTTATAACGGAGGAAGCCGATGTCTGCTTACTGCCAGGTCACAGAGACCCGTCCGCAGTTTGGACACGCTGTTTCGCACGCTCAGAACAAGACTAAGCGTCGTTTCAACCCAAACATCCAAAAGCGCACATACTTCGTGCCTTCACTAAAGCGCAATGTAACTCTTCAGTTGAGTGCACGTGGCATCAAGGTTATTGACGCTCGTGGCATCGAAGCTGTTGTAGCCCAAATCCTTGCCCGTGGCGAGAAGATCTAAGGAATAGACCATGGCTAAAGACAGAGACATTCGTCCAATCATCAAAATGAAGTCCACAGCGGGAACTGGCTACACCTATGTAACCCGTAAGAACCGTCGTAACGACCCAGACCGTATCGTGCTAAAGAAGTACGACCCAGTTGTGCGTAAGCACGTTGAATTCCGCGAGGAGCGCTAAAAATGGCTAAGAAGAGCAAGATTGCACGTAACGAACAGCGCAAGGTTGTTGTTGAGCGCTACGCAGCAAAGCGTCTAGAGCTAAAGAAGGCTTTGGTTGACCCAAACTCAACAGACGAACAGCGCGAAGCTGCACGTCTAGGCCTACAGAAGCTTCCTCGTAACGCATCACCTACACGTGTCCGTAGCCGCGATGCTATCGATGGCCGTCCACGTGGTGTTCTAAGCAAGTTCGGTGTATCTCGTGTCCGTTTCCGTGACATGGCTCACAAGGGCGAGCTTCCAGGTATCACCAAGTCTTCTTGGTAAACCACTAGTTTTCATAGAGATCCGCTGTCGAAAGGCAGCGGATTTTCTGCTTAAATGTGCGAAAAACCGTGTATTCACAGGGATTTTCTCAATAAAGTTATCCGCAACACGCCGAAACCCTAATAAACACGCGGTATCTAGGCGTATAGGGTGATTACGAAGTT
>JBIJAB010000112.1:0-3695 GCA_044345975.1 Rhodoluna sp. | reverse complement strand
GAACACCGAACCATCTTAACCTGCCAAATACATGGTTAGACTTGCCTAGATAAGACAGGCGGCCAAAACTATTGGATTTTAGCGACTTAGGCATCGATTCAGACATCGTTGCCGCATTAGCCTCAAAAGGCATAACTCAGCCATTCCCTATTCAGGAGCAGGCTATTCCCCTCGCCCTTACTGGTCAGGACCTAATCGGTCAGGCTAAGACAGGCACTGGTAAGACCTTAGGTTTCGGCCTACCCATCATTCAAAGACTTGGCACTGACCCTGCCCACGGAGCTAAGGCACTAGTAGTTGTTCCAACCCGTGAATTGGCAATTCAGGTAGCCGAAGACCTTACTTTGGCTTCTTCAAACCGAAACCTTCAAGTAGTAGCCATCTACGGTGGCAAGTCTTACGAAGGTCAGGTTGCCCAGATTGATGCTGGAGCTCAACTCATTGTTGGAACCCCAGGACGCTTGATTGACCTCAGCAACCAGAGGAAGCTAGATCTATCAAAGATCGAATGCATGGTTTTGGATGAAGCTGACGAGATGCTAGATCTCGGATTTCTACCTGATGTTGAAAAACTATTCGCCTTTACTCCAGCAGGTCGTCAAACAATGCTGTTCTCAGCAACTATGCCTGGACAAATTGTTTCTCTAGCTCGTCGATACCAAAACAAACCTGTCCACATTAGAGTCAATGATCCAGACGAGGGTCACACCAAAGCAGATATCAAACAGTTCTTCTATCGCGCTCACGCCATGGACAAGGATGAAGTTGTTGCAAGAATCTTGCAAGCTGAAGGTCGCGGCAAAACTGTAATCTTCACAAAGACCAAGAGACAAGCTGCAAAAGTTTCTGATGAACTAACCGACCGCGGCTTTAGTGCAACAGCACTTCACGGTGACATGTCTCAAGAAGCACGTGAGAAATCAATGGATGCATTTAGAAGTGGTAAGCGAGACATTCTTGTTGCTACCGAAGTTGCAGCCCGAGGCATTGACGTTGACGATGTTACCCACGTAATCAACTACACAGTTCCCGAAGACGAGAAGGCTTACCTTCACAGAACTGGAAGAACTGGTCGTGCCGGTAGAACTGGTATCGCCGTAACCTTTGTTGACTGGGAAGATCTACTTAGATGGTCAAACATTGATAAGGCTCTTGAACTAAACACTCCAGACCCAATAGAGACATACTCTTCATCCCCTCACCTATTCACAGATCTTGACATTCCAGCTGGAACTAAAGGACGCATCGCAGCTTCTAAGCGACCTTCCGACTGGAAACCAGGCGATCATGAAAAACCAAAGGGTCAAAGAGGTGGCAACGGATCTAAGCCTCAGCGCAAACCGCAAGGTGGATCTTCAAAACCACAAACACCGAAAACCGAAACCCCGAGAACTCCAAGCAATCGCCCTCCGAGAAACAGAACTCGGACAAGGAAAACTAGCGAGTAGTTAGATTTTGTGATTGAGGGTTGGCTTAGTCCCAGTTCCCAAGAGCAAGATCTTCTTCAACATCTCAACTGAAGTTGTGTGCAGACCAAGTGGGTTGTCCGGCTTAACTTCAAGACCATGATAATCACTTGAGCCCGTGGTGATGAGGCCGTGCTTTGCAGCAAAAGCTTCCAGAATAGGTCTTGTGGTTTCTTGATTTACTTCTAAATGCTCGGTTTCTATACCCAAAAGACCTGCTTCAACCATAGCTTCGAAGTGCTCTCTAGGAAATGTTTCAGGTTGGACATCTTCACTACTTGTTCTAGCTAGCGGGTGAGCAATGACTGGAACCCCTCCAGCGTTTCGAACAATTCTGATCACATCAAGAACATCAGGAGCTTCGTTTCTAACGTAATGCCTGCTTGATTTTGATATGGGTGAATCAGGGAAGTTGAAATAGTCATTCTTAGAGGCGTAGCCTGGACCATCTTTGAGCTCCCAAAGAGCATTAACTATGTCTGGCCTTCCAATTGTTGAGCCCTTCTGTGCCAGCTGGAGCACTCTCCTGTACCTAAGGCTAGGAAAATCTCTTCTGATGTTCTTTACATAACGCTTTGCTCTGCGAATCCTGCCCTTTCTCAGTTGCTTTAGAAGCCTGCCGAGCTGCTTATTGTTTGGGTCAGGCAAGTAAGCCAGTAAGTGAATCCCGAAAGGCTTACCAAAACTCTTGCCGTCAGGGTGCCTGCCCTCAGTTGTTATCTCTACGCCAGGTATGAATGAAAGGCCGTGTTTGTTGGCTAGTTTTGCTGCATCTTTCCAACCATCTGTTCGGTCATGGTCTGTGAGAGCAAAAACATCAAGTCCTGCCTCTTTAATCTTTGGGATTAAATCTTCAATGGTGTCTGCACCATCTGAATTAGCCGAGTGAATATGGAGATCTATTTTCATAACGATTCCTTTCCTACTCTTTCAAGATACAGGCAACCACCGACAGTTCTGCTAGAAAACTGGCAGAATACTTTTTATGAGCAAAGATGCAACTGAGAAACTAACCGCCCGAGGTTCAGCTAGATCACACCGACCTACTGGCAACAAATTTGTTAAATACATTGGAAGTAACTGGGCTCCAGATACATCCAAACTTCCAGCCCAAGACAAGGTTGCTCCTTTCGCTAAGAAGAGAAGAGAAACCGTTGCTAAGGCATTCAAGGGTAAGGTTCTTGTAATTCCAGCCGGTGGTGAAATCCCTCGTTCAAACGACACTCACTACCGATTCCGCGCTCACTCTGCCTTTGCTCACTTAACGGGTTGGGGTTCAGCAACAGTTCCGGATTCAGTTCTTGTCATCGATGCGAGAGGAAAAACTGCTAAGTCTGTTCTTTACTTCCGCGAGACTGCAGGAAAGAACACTGACGAATTCTTTGCTAACTCTGCAATTGGTGAATTCTGGGTTGGTTCACGTCCAGGCCTGAAGCACGTTTCTGCTCTTCTAGGTATTCCAACCAAGTCACTTGCTAAATACAAGGACGACATAAAAGCTTTCGATAAGAAGCTAGTACTAACCATGGAGAAGAGCACAGCTCTTGTTGAGTTCGTAAGCGAACTTCGACTCATCAAAGACTCATATGAGATCAAAGAGATGCAGAAATCTGTTGATGCGTCAGTTCTAGGATTCGAAGCAGTTGTGAAGAGCTTGAAAGCTGCAACCAAGCATCCTCGTGGCGAAAGAATTGTTGAAGGTGCTTTCTTCGCTCAGGCTAGAGCTGAAGGCAATGACCTAGGTTATGAAACAATCGCTGCCGCAGGAAACCACGCCTGCACACTGCACTGGATTATCAACAACGGTCCAGTAAAGCCAGGCGAACTACTACTCCTAGATGCTGGTGTTGAGGTGGACAGCCTATACACCGCTGACATCACTAGAACCCTTCCTATTAACGGTAAGTTCAGCAAGATTCAGAAAGAGATCTACCAGGCAGTTCTAGATGCAGCAGATGCCGTATTTGCAATGGCTAAGCCAGGTGTTACTTATTCAGAGATGCACAAAACAGCAATGCGTGTAATTGCTCAAAAGACTGCTGAGTGGGGTTTCTATAAAGGTGGTTACGAAGAGTCTCTAAAGCCTGAGAACCAGTGGCACCGTAGGTACATGATTCACGGCACAGGTCACCACCTTGGTCTAGATGTTCACGACTGCGCTCAAGCTAGACGTGAGATGTATCACGACAAGGCACTTGAAGAAGGAATGATCTTCACCATTGAACCAGG
>JBIJAB010000111.1:0-3732 GCA_044345975.1 Rhodoluna sp. | reverse complement strand
TAGGCCTTGGCTAGTTTCAAAGGCTTCATCAATGGCCTGTGAGATGGCTTGATCTAGGGAATTGGGGCTAGAAACCAAGATTGAGCGAGCTCGCTCTGTGATACCTAGGACTGTTTCTCGGGCCATAGCCCATGTTTACAAATCCTTAGAAAACCTGCTTTTGTTCTCCACAGGCAGAGCATTGATTTTTGGCATAGAATAGGAAGGCTCGCGGGAGTGGCGAAATTGGCAGACGCACTAGATTTAGGTTCTAGCGCCCTTGGCGTGTGGGTTCAAGTCCCACCTTCCGCACCAGCAACAATAAAAGCTGGCCCTTTAGGGCTGGCTTTATTTGTTTAACTTCTGGACTGCTAGGACGGCTGCTTCAGCATCAATAATCCCAATGCCACATTCACCTGTAGTCAAGATAGAGCCATCATTCATGACGGTATCTACCATTTGATATTCACAGTCAGAGTCTGGGTTGAATGAACTAGCCGTGCCACTGAGTATCTTCCAGACTTGATCAACGGTAATGCTTGGTCTGATGGAATACATCAAGGCAACAACACCAGCAGCTATCGGTGACGCCATGCTGGTCCCTTGCTCACCACCGTAGGTAGCACGCCCAGGTGTTGTCTTGCCGTCGTTGATGGTTGACCAAATGAGACCGTCAGCAGTTTTGTTGATACCAACCTTGTCATCACCACCGGGAGCAGAGATGTCAACTCCAATGAATATTTCCTGGGTTCTCGAGTAACCACCGTAGTTGCTGTAATAAGAACGATCACCGGTTATCCCTGTTGCTCCGATGGTTATGTTTCCAAAACAGTTGCCTGGATAAGAACTAGTTGCAAACTTATTGTCATTACCTGCTGAAGTAACAATCGTGACGTTTCTACGCTTTGATTCATCAATAGCAAGTTGAGTTGGTGAATTCGAATAACAAGTTGAAAAAGATGATGAGCCAATGGATAGGTTGATGACTTTAGCTGGTTTAGGAGGAAGTGGAATACCAGCTAACTTCACTCCCATCGCCCAGTTGATTCCAGCGGCAATGTCGCTTTCAGAACCACCCCTAATCCCAAGGACTCGAACCGGCAGGATCTTCACATTAGGAGCAATGCCCGAGATGCCGATTTCATTAGACTCAGCTGCAATGATTCCTGCAACGTGGGTTCCATGCCAAGAACTAGGCGTCGTGCCCACGTAATCTCCAGGATCCGAAGCATCAGCATCTCTACCGTTACCGTCTCTGGCGTTAGATGGATCAGAAATAAGGTCGTAGCCATCAAGCATGTTGGCGTCCAAGTCTGGATGACTTGTCATTCCAGTATCGAGAACAGCCACCACAACGCTTGGGCTGCCCTTGGTAATCTTCCAAGCTCCTGAGGCGTTGATTCCATATTGACCATCTAGATACCACTGCTGATCAATCATCGGGTCCAAGGAGTCCGTTACCGGTTCTGATGACGCTGAGCCACGTTTATTTGTTGCAGTGACAATCACTTGATAGCGCTTAGCTGCCTCAAGCCCACTCAAGCTACAAGAAACTCCAGATGAAGAACAGGTTGCTTCAGAACCATCTGGGGCTGTTGCTTTCACAGCGTAAGTTACAGGTAAGCCACCACGATCAGCCAGACTTTGGGTCACCCAAGTAACAAGTGCGTTCGCAGAAGTTATGTTCCCTGCTGATTGCAAGATAGGGGCCTTAGGCAATCCAGTTGGAATAGTTCTAGCAGCTAAAGAGTCCTTGCTGATTGCCATGTACTTTGAATTACCTGATTTAGTAATGGTTGCAACTTTGAACAGCGCTTCTTCGCCAGCAAACAGACCAGTTGTAATTGTCCTGGATGTTGTTTTGCTCTTTGTGTTGCTAACAATGACTACGTACTTTTCTAAGACTTTGTCATAACGACTAATTCGGTATCCCCACAGAAAACCACCGCTTAGTTTTTTAGGGGCAGTCCAACTTAGAGTGACCCTTGCATTGTCAGGTGAACTTGCAGACCAGTTATCTTTTGCAGCAACTCTGGTGGGTGCAGGGCTTGCTTTCAGAACACCTAGCTTTGGTGTTGACAAGTTATATCTTGCTTGAGTGAGAAAATGATCGAGATAAACAGCTTCAACACTTGGGCTTTTTGCAATCTGATTAGCAACTGCCAAAGCCTCAACTTCAGTTAGTTGTTTTTCAAATTTTGCAGAGTGCATCCCCAGGCCAATGTCTTCACCTGGTACTAGTTTCTCTTCGGCCAGGTTCAGGGAAACTTGTTTGCCGAACATATCAACTGGAACAACACCTGCACGGTACTTGATGACTAAGCCAACAACTGGTTCATCTTTATAAGCAGGATCACTTGAAACGGTTGCCGGGCCAACAGAAGAAACCAATGCCGTTAGGTAGCCGAGAGCAAGCAGTAGCACTAGTGCAACTGCCGTTATCTTGGTACCCCGCTTCATGCTTTTACTCTAAACCCAACGTCTGAGAGGTGCCTGAAGTTAATCACAGACTTTTCTGTAAAAGGACTGTTCCCAACCAGCGATTGAACTTGAAGCCAACTTTGGCTAGGTGACCCTGCTTCTTGAAGCCAAAGGCCTCATGTAGCGCAATCGAGGTATCTGCTCCTTTATCACTGATAACAGCAACTATTTCTCTAACCCCAGCTGCCTTAGATTGAACAATCAGTTCAGCAAGTAACTTAGTGCCAAGGCGTTTACCAATAGCTGCAGGCCTCAGATAAATAGTGTTTTCAACTGTTCGTCTATACGCAGCTTTTGCTCGCCATGGAGCAACGTAGGCAAATCCCAAAACATCCCCTGAAGCAGATTGAGCAACAATAAAAGGCAGATCTAAGCCATTTAGATATTCAAGTTTGTCTAACCAGGTTGCCTCTGTGGTCTTTTCTATATCAAAGGTCACAACAGAGTTGATGACGTAGTAGTTATAGATGTCAGTTATCTCTTTGACGTCCTCTTTAGTGGCAGCACGCAGCGTGATGTCCTCAACGGATATCTCTTGGCTACCCTTGGACTTTAGTAACTTAACTAAACGCCAACGCGATTCTGAATCTAGAGGCAAATCATCACTTCCTTATAGGGACCAATCTACTGGCTCTAAACCTAGAGCAACTAAATGTTCATTGGTTTTACTAAATGGTTTAGATCCAAAGAACCCTCGGTAGGCAGACAGTGGCGATGGGTGAGATGACTCTATCAAAACACATCTCTTGTTGGCGCCTGCTGCTATTCGTCTGCCAAGCTCAATGGCAGGTGTTCCCCAAAGAATAAACACCAGGTCATTTCGGTTAGCTAGTTCACTAAGAGCTGCTGAAGTGAACTCATCCCAACCCAACTTAGTGTGAGCCCCTGCTTTACCAATCTGAGTAGTGAGCGTTCTGTTTAGCAGTAATACCCCTTGGTCGGTCCACTTAGAAAGATCGGCATGGGTCTTAGCCTCTATATCTAAATCACTCTCAAGTTCTTTCACGATGTTGACCAAGCTTCTAGGCATCTTGCGATCTGGGTTCATAGCAAAAGCCAGACCAATTGCATCCCCTTCAGTTGGATATGGGTCTTGCCCAATAATCACAACCTTTATCCTGCTTGGATCTTGCTCAAAAGCCTTCATAACAGAAGGCGAATCAGGGGTAACCTCAATTTCCTTGCTTACCTTGCCCTCTATCTGTCTGAGCACAGGTTCTAACTGCGCAAGCCAGGCTTGCCAACTAGGGTGCATCGCTTCAAAGAACATAA
>JBIJAB010000110.1:0-3748 GCA_044345975.1 Rhodoluna sp. | reverse complement strand
TTGGTGGTAGGGGCTTCATCAGGTGCTGATAAGAAAATGTGAACAGTTGTTTCAGCATCAACCTCAACGAATAGGTAAACAGGGGACTGGCACTCTTCAACTCGCTCAAGGAGTTCAGGATGGTCTTGATAACGTTCCGGAAGTGCAGGTAGCGCTTCTGAATACTCTAGAAGAAGTTCAAGCTTTACGTTCTGAGGCACTTCCTGAAAAGCTTCAACGATCTCTTGAGCACCTTTAGTTGTTGACATGCTTAGAAACCTACAGGAACTGCTCCAGGCTCTTCACCCTTGACGATTGGAACACGAACTGTGGAACCCCACTCAGTCCATGAGCCGTCGTAGTTCCTAACTTTTGGAATACCCAAAAGGTATTTGAGAACAAACCAGGTATGGCTAGAACGTTCACCGATTCTGCAGTAAGCAATCACATCGCTAGAATCCGAGATACCCGCGTCAACACGGTAGATCTGATTCAACTCTTCAAGGGTCCTAAACGTCTGATCTTCGTTCACAGCCTTGCTCCAAGGAACCGAGCGAGCGGTAGGAATGTGCCCACCTCTAGAAGCACCTTCGTTCGGGTAGTCAGGCATGTGTAGCTTCTCACCTGTGTACTCAAGTGGACTGCGGACGTCAATCATTGGTTTACCAAAGTGGGATAGCACGTCATCCTTGAATGCACGAATGTTTGAGTCATCTCGAGTCAAAACTGGATAGTTGGTGACAGCTCTTGCAGGAACATCCTTGGTAAGTTCGCGTCCTTCTTCGATCCACTTTGCTCTTCCACCATCCATGATTCTGATGTCTTCGTGTCCGAAAAGTTTGAAAACCCACATTGCGTAGGTAGCCCACCAGTTGCTCTTGTCACCGTAGAGAACGATTGTGTCTTCGCGGCTTATGCCCTTGCTGGATAGCAAAACAGCCATCTGTTCGCCGTCGATGTAATCGCGAGTGTCGGGGTGGTTTAGTTCGGTGTGCCAATCAACCTTGACTGCTCCTTCAATGTGACCAGTTGAATACAGCAGGATGTCCTCGTTGCATTCCACGAGAACCAAACCAGGCTTGCCTAGGTTCTCTGATACCCACTGGGTGGATACGATGGCCTCTGGGTGAGCGTAGTCTGCGAAACGTGGGTTAGATTCAACTGGAAAAGACAATGGAAAACCTCCGGGGTTTATGCTGTTGTTTGCGGTGTAACTATCATCCCAAAGTTTTTACCAAAAAAGAATGGCAATTTGCTGAATGCTTATCAAAATCGAGGACCTGGACTCTGAAGTTACTGTGTCAGAGCTACTCTCAGAGCTCGTGCCACCTGCTGAGTTCGCCAAAGTGTCCTTCGAGTCATACATTCCAGAGCCAAGATTTGAGAGCCAAGCCGAGGCTGTGAAGTTCGCTACTGAGTTCGCCAAGTCGATAGGGAAGAAGTCTGCTGCCAACTTGGGGATTTACCTCGATGGAGGATTCGGTGTTGGTAAGACACACCTACTAGCTTCCATCTATTACAACAGCGGCAAGAAGTCAGCTTTCGGAGCATTCCTCGCCTACACGAGCATCATCGGGTATCTTGGCTTCGCTCAAGCCCTAGAGCAGTTCTCAAAATACGATCTTCTCTGCATTGATGAGTTTGAACTTGATGACCCAGGTGACACGATGATCATGTCCAGATTCCTCAAAGAGCTTGCTGCCAAAGGTGTGCGCTTCGCTGCGACTTCAAACACACCTCCTGCAGCTCTTGGTGAAGGTAGATTTGCTGCTGATAACTTCCAGCGTGAAATCCAATCCGTAGCTGACAAGTTTCAAATGGTCCGCATCGATGGTGATGACTACAGGCACAGAGACGCAAACTTTGAGTTCAAGTCTCTTGAGACACATGAACTTGTAGAGCTAGAAGCCAACACAAAGAAGAGGACTCTCGCAGCAAGCTTCGATGAACTACTTTCGTTCTTGGGTTCAATTCATCAGTCACGTTATGCGAAGGTATCGGAGCAGTTCGAGCGGGTAGTGATTACTGACGTTCGACTCATCAACGATCAGTTCGAGGGAATTAGATTTGTTAGTTTCATCGACAGATGCTACGAAGCAGGAGTTTCTCTGGCTTTCACAGGTCTAAGCCTCAGTGAAATCTTCAGAGAAGATCATGTTCAAGGCGCTTATCGCAAGAAGTATCTGCGTTGCTTGTCTCGTCTTGCTGCCATGTCTCAGCGATGGGTTCAGAAATCTTAAACAATCCCGAAACAAATACTGGGGTTCTCTGAAACAATTCAAAGCCATCCTTGGTCTAATCCCACAATGGGCGTTATTCTTTGGAGGCAAAAATGGATCAAGGCAACACAGCATTCATCTTGTTCGCAACTGCATTAGTTCTACTCATGACACCAGGTCTGGCATTCTTCTATGGAGGTTTGGTCAAAGCCAAGAGCGTAGTGAGCATGATGATGCTCTCATGGGGTTCTATGGGAGTCGTAGGAGTTCTTTGGGTGCTTTATGGCTACGCGATTAGCTTCGCCAGTTCAGACAGCCCGACCTACATCGGAATCCCAGGCTGGTTCGGAATTGATTCTGCGTCTATAGGCCTTACAGCTGAGACTGCTGCTGCACTAGAGGAAACTGTTTCTTCTTATCCTTCAATGGCATTTGTAGCTTTCCAAGCGACATTCGCAATCATCTCTGTTGCTTTGATTTCAGGAGCGATTGCCGACCGAGCTAAGTTTGGGGCATGGATGGTATTTGCAACCATCTGGGCAACCATTGTTTACTTCCCAGTTGCTAACTGGGTATTCAACTATGGATCCGCTGAAGACCACAGCGATGGTGGCTGGCTTGTCCAAATGGGAGTCATTGACTTCGCTGGTGGAACTGCTGTTCACATAAACGCAGGAGCAGCCGCTCTTGCTCTTGCCCTAGTTCTCGGAAAGCGTTTTGGATTTAGTAAGGGCATCACGCAGCCACACAACGTACCTCTTGTGCTTCTTGGTGTTGCCCTTCTTTGGTTTGGTTGGTTTGGGTTCAATGCAGGAAGCGAACTAGCAGCTGATGGTGTTGCGTCACTTGTATTCGTAAACACTCTTGCCGCTCCGTGTGCAGCGATGCTTGGCTGGGTGCTAGTGGAAAAGCTTAAGCACGGAAAGGCAACATCGATTGGTGCTGGTTCTGGAGCAGTTGCTGGTCTAGTAGCAATTACTCCAGCTTGTGCAGTTCTCGATCCAGTGTGGGCAATTCTGCTGGGTGTAATCTCTGGTGCCCTTTCAGCTCTTGCTATCGACCTCAAGTACAAACTTGGTTTCGATGACTCTCTCGACGTTGTGGGTCTGCACCTTGTTGGTGGAATCATTGGAACCTTGTTCATCGGATTCTTCGGACGCGATGTAGGTCTAGTTTTTGGCTACGGTTTCGAACAGCTCTGGCTGCAGTTCATTGGTGCTGTTGCAGTCCTGGTCTACTCATTCGTTCTGGCCTACGTAATCGGCTGGATCATTGAAAAGACAATGGGTTTCAGGGTCACTGCGGAAGACGAAATAGCAGGCATCGACACCGTAGTGCACGGCGAGGAAGCCTATGCTTTCGGTTCAGACAAGGGCTAAGTAAGTATCTAGGGTGAGCCCCAGTGTGTTCTCAACACTGGGGCTTACTTTTGACTAAATTTGCCTAAATCGGTTAGGGTTTAGTTGTCTTGAAAGAGACATGCGGATGTGGCTCAGTTGGTAGAGCACAACCTTGCCAAGGTTGGGGTCGCGAGTTCGAATCTCGTCATC
>JBIJAB010000109.1:0-3760 GCA_044345975.1 Rhodoluna sp. | reverse complement strand
GTGTGATGTCTTGGTGGAGCATGAATTCATCGAGGGTAAAGCAACAGTTAAGAACAGAACTGTATTCTGGACATCACTACTCAATCAGGTTGCAAGTCAGGTATCTCGATGAACAGAATCATTAGAGCTTCTGCTCCGGCTAAGGTCAACCTAGTTTTTGAGGTAGGGCAGTTAGCCACTGACGGCTATCACCCAGTCAACTCTCTGTATTTTGCTTTAGACCTTCGCGAAGATCTAACCCTGGTTAGAGGTGAAGCAGGAACCGGAATCAGCATTTATGTCCACGGAGATTCCCTTCCTGAGGCACACATCAATTCAGTGCCAACCGACCAGAGCAACTTAGTTCACAAGACAGCAGTGCTCTTCGCTGAAAAGTTGGGCATGCCAACACCTGATCTAATGATTGATATTCATAAGCGCATACCAGTTGCTGGTGGCATGGCAGGTGGTTCTGCTGATGCAGCAGCCATGCTGGTTGCAATGAATGAGTTCATGCACCAAGAGCATGGAACAGCAAGGTTGTCTTTGGAAGAGTTAGCAGTCATCGGAGCGGAACTAGGTTCTGATGTTCCGTTCTGTCTTTATGGAGGAATGGCTCTTGGCACAGGAAGAGGTGAAGTTATTACTCCACTTGAAGATTTAGGATTTGAAACCAATTGGGTTTTATGTGCAAGCAGTAAGGGTCTCTCCACTCCAACTGTTTATGCTGCATTTGATGAGATAGGGCAGCACAGTTCCTTTACTGACCTGAGTGTTAGCTCGAAGATCTCAGGTGTTCAGGAGCTAGGTTCAAGGATGAGTAATGACCTTGAGCAAGCAGCCTTCTCGCTGATGCCTGCCCTTAGGGAGCTAGTTGAAAATCTTCAAGAACTAGGGGCAACCAGGGCTATGGTCTCGGGATCTGGGCCAACCATTGCAGCCCTATTTGACTCTGATACTAAGGCAATAGAGGTGTCTAAGGTATTGGTTGATCAGGGCTTTGTTGCCTTGACGGCTAAAGGTGGGGCTCAAGGCTCCAGACTAGATGGCTAACTAAAGAAAAAAGAGCCCTAACTTCTGGCAGACTAAGCATGTGTTAATCGCCTCGGTGGTTCACAATGCTCCCTAGTGTAACGGCAGCACGGCACCCTTTGGAGGTGTTCGGTCCAGGTTCGAATCCTGGGGGAGCAGCATCAAAAGCGTATAAAGGAGGTTAGATGAGCGAGCAGCACTTAGCCGTAATCGTGCTAGCCGCTGGTGAAGGCACCAGAATGCGCTCATCAACTCCTAAAGTACTTCATGAAATAGCTGGCCTACCTATGTTGGGCCATGCTCTGGCTACAGCAACTGCTCTAGGAGCTCAAAGAGTCGTTCCAGTTATTAGACATGAAAAAGACAAGCTAGAGGCATACATCAATGCTTTCTATCCAAATGCACACATCGTTCACCAGGATGAGATTCCTGGCACTGGTCGTGCAGTTGAATGTGCAATTAATGCTTTCCCTGATGATTTCTCAGGAGCAGTAGTTGTTACAAGTGGAGATGTTCCACTTCTTGATGTTCAAACCATTGAATCGATGATTGATGTTCATCTTTCAACTGGTGCAGGGGCAACCCTGCTAACAGCATCATTCGAGAACCCAACCGGCTATGGTCGCATCGTTAGAGATGACTCAGGGTTATTTAGATCAATTGTTGAAGAACGTGATGCAACAGACGAAGAGCGTGAGATTACTGAAGTCAACGCAGGTGTTTATGTCTTTGACTTCAAGTTACTAAAGACAGCTCTTGCCGCTATCGGTTCACACAATGCCGCAGGGGAGAAGTACCTTACCGATGCTGCCGTTGAGATTCTAAAGTCAGGCAGTGAAGTTCATGCTCTTGAAGTTTCTGATAACTGGCTAGTTGCAGGAGTCAACAACAGAATTCAGCTGCAAGAAGTTAGCGCTGAACTAAACAGAAGAATCTGCCAGGGTTGGATGCTTGCAGGGGTAACCATCACTCACCCTGAAACAACTTTTATTGATATCACAGCAGCTCTAGCTGAAGACGTTACTCTGCTACCGGGCACTTACCTAAAGGGAATTACAAGAATTGGTAAAGGTTCAACCATTGGCCCTGAAGTAGTAATCACTGATACTCAGGTTGGTTCAAACGTAACCATCACTAAATCTCAGATAGCTGGATCAGTAATCGATGATGAAGCAACTGTTGGTCCTTTTAGTTATCTCAGACCTGGCACACACCTAGGTGCTGGCGGCAAAATCGGTACCTTTGTTGAGACTAAGAATGCTGTTATCGGTGTTGGCTCCAAGATTCCTCACCTAAGTTATGTAGGCGATGCCACCATCGGTGAGCACACCAACATTGGGGCAGGAACCATTTTCGCTAACTTCGATGGTGTCAATAAACATCACACAGTTATTGGTTCCCACGTTAGATCTGGTTCACACAACGTATTTGTTGCTCCTGTAACCATTGCCGACGGTGCTTACACAGCAGCAGGAACAGTGGTTAGAAAAGATGTTGAATCAGGTGCTCTAGGGATGAACGTTGCTCCGCAACGTAATCTTGCAGGGTGGGTAATAGCAAATAGACCAAACACAGCATCAGCAGATGCTGCTAAAAAAGCAACCGAGTAACTAGGAAACGAGAGCAAGCAAATGGCTAAGAAAGCAACTGGAGAAAAGCGTTTACTTCTGGCTAGCGGAAGAGCTCATCCTGAGCTAGCTCAAGAGATTGCAACCTTGCTTGACACTCCTATCGTGCCAACTACTTCTTATGACTTTGCCAACGGGGAAATCTTCGTTCGCTTTGATGAGAGCGTGCGTGGCGTTGATGCTTTCGTTATCCAGTCACACTCAGCTCCTATTAACGATCAGTTGATGGAACAGCTAATCATGATTGATGCTCTAAAAAGAGCGAGCGCTAAGAGAATCACAGTTGTTTCACCATTCTTCCCTTACGCAAGACAGGACAAGAAGCACAAGGGACGTGAGCCTATCTCTGCTCGTCTAGTAGCTGACCTATACAAAGCAGCTGGAGCTGACCGTCTAATGTCGGTTGATCTTCACTCACCACAGATTCAAGGTTTCTTCGATGGACCGGTAGATCACCTTTGGGCACTACCTCTTCTAGCTGACTATGTGAAGGAAACCTTTGGTGGCGATAACCTAACCGTTGTTTCACCTGACTCAGGTCGTGTAAGAGTTGCTGATATCTGGGCTGACAGACTTGGTGCTCCGCTAGCGATCATCCACAAGAGAAGAGACCCAAACAAGCCAAACCAGGTTCAGGTCAATGAACTTGTTGGTGATGTTGAAGGTCGCATCTGTCTACTAGTTGACGACATGATTGACACCGCTGGAACCATCGTGGCTGCTGCCAAGGCTCTAAGGGATAACGGTGCTGGACGAATCATTGTTGCTTCAACCCACGCTGTATTCAGTGATCCAGCAGTGGAGAGACTATCTGGAGCTGATGTTGACAACGTTATTGTCACCAACACCCTGCCTATTGACCCATCAAAGATGTTTGACAAGCTAACCGTGCTATCTATTGCACCGCTTATTGCCAGAGCTATCTCATCAGTGTTCAACGATGACAGCGTTACTAGCCTGTTTGACGGTCACGTCTAAACCTGAGGTTGCCAACAGGGCTATAAGCCCAATAGACTTCACTAGAAACAACGGCGAGGGTTACAAATCGTAACCGTAATCGACGGGGTCAAGGCTTTAGGGCCAGGGTTCCTCGCGTAACACGCTTGAGTTGAACACCTAAA
>JBIJAB010000108.1:0-3765 GCA_044345975.1 Rhodoluna sp. | reverse complement strand
TTTGAGGCTAATGCGGCAACGATGTCTGAATCGATGCCTAAGTCGCTAAAATCCAATAGTTTTGGCCGCCTGTCTTATCTAGGCAAGTCTAACCATGTATTTGGCAGGTTAAGATGGTTCGGTGTTCAAATGGTTGAAACGTCTACGTAAGGTTGCCAAGCAACTTACTGTCGCTCCTCGTAGCGAGGAGAAGGTGGCTAGAAACACTAAGGCTATTAACCTCAAGCCATACACTCCAGAACCTAAGGCTTTCCTAGGTCAGTTGGCGTATTTGCAGTTAGCAAACTTTGAGATTCTTACTGCTGCTCTAAAGTATTCACCAAACACCCAGTACAAAGCAGAACTGAGCGAAGCAACAGCGAAGAGTTTCGATAAGTATCGTCAACTTTCTAAGAAGCTCGTTGAGCTGGGTGCTGATCCTGCTGCTGAGATGACTCCGTTCAAAGAACGTATTGCAGTTTTCCACTCAAACACCATTGGCCTTGACTGGTACGAGGTAGTAATCAAGGTTTATCTAACTTCAGGATTGCTTGATGACTTCTATTCAAGACTGGCTTCTGGTCTAAATGATGAGTTACAGGCTGAAGTTGAGAAAGCTCTCAAGGACAAGACTTTCGAGAAATTTGCTAAGAGAGTTTTGATTGAGTCAATCCAAGCAGATCCGGTCTTGGGTCATCGTTTGGCACTGTGGGGAAGAAGACTCATGGGAGATGTCTTACTAGAACTTAGAGCAGCTTTTGACAACCGTAAGTTGGCCCACATTCCAAAAACAAAGAAGCTAACCGTTGAAGAAGAGAATCAGGTTAACTTGGCAGCTTACGCAAAGCTCGAACCACTTATTTCAGAACTAACTGGAGCTCATGGGGCTCGCATGGAAGCTATCGGTTTAGCGGCCTAAATTAGATTGCGGTTGGGTTCTTAGCAATTCTGCGTTCGCGAATAAATCGAACTCCCAGAATCATTACCGCAGGCATTCCCAGCATGGTGATTGCCCAGATCCAGAAGTCTGAGTAGCTAAGTCCTAGCCATGTGCAGATGGTCCAAGAGACGAATCCGTAAACCAATGACAGACCTGGTGCTAGAAGAACTCCGTAGTTCTCCTTACCAGCGATGATGTATGGGGCCATTAGGCCAAGTAGTGAACCATAAACAAGAATGAATGCAAGTTCCATTAGGCAATAAATCCAACTCTTCGAGCCTCTTCGGCACCGATCTCGACGTACGCTAAAGCATCAACTGGAACAATAAAAACTCGACCTTTATCATCGGTGAGCTTTAGTTGCTTTGCACCAGAACTTAGAGCGCCTTCAATACTCTTCTCGATTTCACTGGCACTCTGCTTTGATTCAAAGGACAGTTCTCGAGCTGTGTTTTGTAGGCCGATTCTGATTTCCATGACACTTCTTTCTTTTCTTACTCCCTAGATTACCTGCACCCAGGGCAAGATTAGAAACTTCTAGAAAAGTTCGTCTTCATCCTTTTTAGGCTCAGGCTCAACTGCCGTTGATTTAACCTCGGCTAAATCAACAACTTCAATGGACTCGGTCACGATTGTTACTGGGGCAGTGAACGAAGCGGCTTGGGAGATAGGCACAATGACCTCCGCTCCGCTCATGGTGAAATCAGTAGGTTTTAGGGACGGAAGTTCTCCTGCAACTAGCTTTTCGTGCAGCCACGTAATCGCTGCGACAGCCTCTTCAATCTCATCCTCGTCGCCTCCAGCTATTGACTCAAGTAGGTCATTGGCGAAAGTAAGTTCGTAGTGAAGTTGAGCTCGCTGTCTAAGGTTTCTGTCTGCCTTAGTCGAGCCTTCGTAGGCAAGAATCACTGCTTCAGCCAGATTTGGCTCAGCCTCATAGTAGAGGAAGGAGATATCTAGTGCAGGGTCATCCACTGAAAGCTGACCCCACTCAATTACTCCAACAACTAAATCGCCCTGGCTTAGAAGGAAATCACTCTCCATAAATCCATGAACAACAGTTGGGCGGTATTTAAAGAGGTTCACATCAAAGAGGGCAGTTTGCCAACGTTCAAGCAGGTCTGGGTGAACCTTGCCAGTGTCCATAGCTCGATCAAATTCGGCAACCATGATGCGAACACGCTCAGCTGGCTCGTATTCTGGCAAACCTGCGTCAGAAACTAATGAGGTTGGAATTGAGTGGATGGCTGATAAGGCTTGACCAATAGATGTAACAAGTTGGTCATCTAATCTCAGGCGAGTTAGATCGGTTGGGTTTCCTGGTACGTACTCAAAAGCCAGAGCAGTTCTGATGGCCTTAGGGGAAGTTTTACCAAGGTAGGTAGAAATGCTGAACGGTAGGGAAACATTCTTGAGGATCTGGAGGGCTCTAACTTCGGTGCCAAGGTCTGTGCTAGCTAGTGAATCCAGCGGGGACTTTAGGAGTATCAGGCGATCATCGTCTGTGGTCAATAGCTCAACCGCAATGGCGGCGTCGTCACGCGTCTGGTTCTGAACCTTCACGAAATGAAGGCCAGGAAGAGCATCGGCTGCTAACGCCGCTAAAATCAAGGAAGGTTTACCCATGCTTTTTAGGTTAGACAAGAACTTAGGTAACTGCTGTTATCGCCACGCATTTATTAGACACATAAAGAAAGACTCATGAGCATCCCATTAGTTTTGCCAATGGCCCAAGCGGTTTTAAACCGCGACGCCGAGGCTAGGGATGATTCTGAGCTATTCGATAAGTTATGGCTCGAGACTGAGACCAGAATCATTGTTTTATACAAAGGCAAGACTCTCATTCAAGATGGACATCTCAAACTTCTAACCACAGAGCAAGCTACCGCTGGAAAGTATCGAGTATATCTAGGTCGAACAACCGTAGCCTTAGCTGATCAAAACGTAGGAACAGCCGTTGTCCTCTCGGTGCTCAGCGATAACGCAGCCAAAGCTATCGAACCTGATGAGAGTAAATGGCATGAACTAAGAAGAAGTGGTGCAGGGCTACATCCAAGAGATGCAGCACTGTTCACTCAAGCTCTGGCTATTCACAACTGGCATGAAACCCACCAGCACTGCCCTAACTGTGGAGCGATAACTGTGATGCAGCAGGGTGGCTGGTCAAGACTTTGTGTTTCTGAAGACAGACAACTGTTTCCTAGAACGGACGCAGCAGTCATTGTGGCAATCACTGATGACCAGGACAGGTTGCTACTTGGCACACAAGGTAGTTGGGATCAGAATCGTTGGTCTATTTTGGCAGGCTTCGTAGAAGCAGCCGAATCACTTGAAGCAGCAGTCATTAGAGAAATGAAAGAAGAATCGGGATTACTAGTAACTAATCCTGTTTATTTGGCTAGCCAATCTTGGCCTTACCCTTATTCACTCATGCTTGGTTTTCAGGCAAAAGTTGATGCAAGTAATGCACCAGAAGATATAAGACCTGATGGGGTTGAAATCGCCAAGCTTCGCTGGTTCTCAAGAGATGAACTCAAGGCAGAAGCTAAGGATATTCTTTTGCCTTCAAAGATTTCAATCGCAAGATCTTTGATTGAGCACTGGTTGGGCGAAGAAGTAATTTCAGCAACAGAACTTAACGGATAGCTCATGGCATACGAAGCAGATGACATTCTCGATGCTCTGGACGAAGAGCAACGTGAAGCAGCCCAGTGCCTGCTAGGCCCAACAGTGATTCTTGCTGGTGCGGGAACGGGTAAGACTAGGACTATCACACATCGCATCGCCTATGGAATCTTACGAGGAGACTATCCAGAGAACCGAGTGATGGCTCTGACCTACACAAA
>JBIJAB010000107.1:0-3766 GCA_044345975.1 Rhodoluna sp. | reverse complement strand
CAGTTCTGTGAAGAAGGAGCTTGCGCTTTCTTCTAGTGTTGTGGTTATTCCAGGTGCCCTGGAAGTACTCAGGAATGTGGACATTCTCAAGCCAGGCTTCACCGTTATCGATGCTGGCATAGCCATCGACCAAGCTTGCTCGGCCTGCTCTTAGCGACTTCACTTCTGTTCCTGTTAGCACAATGCCAGCCTCAAACACGTCTTCGATAGCGTAGTCGTGTCGGGCTTTACGATTAGTGGCAACTACCTTCTCGCCACGCTCTCTAGGCACGATGTTCTCCTGAATAGATCATTAATGTCTTGTACATCAAGACAGCCAATCAGTCTAACTCTAAACGCGCAAATATCTTCTAATGGATGTGGCAGCTGCTATAGCTGCTAGACCTGCTCCTAGTAGGACAAGCCAAGGCAGTAGGGCTAGGGCATCGCCTAATCCAACGAAGGTTGTGAAAGGCAGTTGGGTTGCCAGGAAGCCTTGAACAAAGAACTGGACAATGCCGATGATGGCTGCACCTGAGAGCAGGCTTCCGATTACGCCTGCTACCACTCCTTCGAGGATGAAAGGTAGCTGGATATAGAAGTTACTTGCTCCAACTAATCTCATGATGCCAATCTCACGTCTTCGCATAACTGCTGAGAGTCTGATGGTTGTTGAAATCAATAGTGCTGCTGAGAAGAGCATCAAACCTGCAATAGAGATGGCTGCAAGGCTAGCGATGTTCAGCATGCTGAAGATCTGATCTAGATAGGTTCTTTGATCTTTGACTTCCTCAACACCAGCTAAGCCATTGAAGCTTTCAATGATGATTGGTGCCTGGTTAGGGTCTTTGAGGTTAACCCAGAAAGTTTCATTTAGTTGTTCAGGGGTTACATACTTTGCTACCGAGTTGTCTTTGAATTCTTTCTGGAAGGTTTCAAAGGCCTGCTGGTGATTCTCGAAGTAATACTGCTCGATGTATGGAGCAAGGGTCGCTGATTCAAGTCTTTCGGTGATTGTTCCTTGAACATCTTTACTTGCTTCACCCTGAGGGCAAATCTCTTGAGGAGATGTCTTGGTGCAAAGGTAAATAGCAACCTGAGCTTTGTCATACCAGTAGGTTTTCATGGAACCTATTTGTTGCTGCAATAACCCTGCAGTTCCAACGAAGGTAAGAGATATAAAGGTAACCAAAATAACTGAGACAATCATGCTCAGGTTACGCCTGATGGCGATACCCATTTCACTAAACACAAAACTAAATCTCATCGGTCAAGTCCATAACCTGAACTGCGTTCATCTCTAACGATTTTGCCTTGGCTTAGCTCAACTACTCTTCGACGTCCTCTATCCACGATGCCAACATCGTGGGTTGCCATAACAATTGTTGTTCCAGAAAGATTGATTCGCTCAAGCAAAGCCATGATGCCTTCACTTGTTGCTGGATCTAGGTTTCCGGTTGGCTCATCGGCAAGAAGAATTGCAGGCTTATTCACGATTGCTCTAGCTAGAGCGATTCTCTGCTGTTCACCACCACTTAGTTCTGATGGCAAGCTGTTAGCTTTTTCTTCTAATCCAACAAGACGTAAAACATCTGGCACAGCTTCAGAAATGAAGCCTGCTGATTTGCCAATTACTTCTAAGCTGAAGGCTACGTTCTGAGCGGCTGTCTTGTTTGGCAGCAATCTGAAGTCTTGGAAAACTACTCCTAGTTTTCTTCTGAAGTGAGGAACTCTTCTTGAGGGAATACCAACTAGGTTCTCCCCTAATACATGGATGCTGCCACTAGTTGGCATATCTTCTCTAAGGATCATTCTCATCAGAGATGACTTACCTGAGCCAGAGGAACCAACTAGGAAGACAAACTCCCCTTTGTCTATCTCTAGAGATACGTTATCGAGCGCTGCCCTTGGGGCACCGCGATAGGCCTTGGTCACTTGAGAAATAGAAATCATTAGGTTTTTAGCCTAAATTGACTAATGCCCTACAGGGCTCTCATTGGCTGTGTGTCTTTACTAAATGCTGCCTGTTTTACGCCATCTAATGCCTGCAGCAATGAAACCAGATAGGTCTCCATCAAAGACAGCATCAGGGTTGTTTACTTCAAAGTTAGTTCTAAGGTCTTTCACCATTTGATATGGGGCTAAGACATAGGAACGCATTTGATCACCCCACGAAGCAGTTGCATCTCCTGCAAGCTGCTTCTTGGTTGCTTCTTCTTCAGTTCTTCTAATTTCTAGAAGTCTTGATTGCAAAACTCTCATCGCTGAAGCTTTGTTCTGTAATTGGGATTTTTCGTTCTGACAAGAAACCACAGTTCCTGTTGGAAGGTGAGTAATACGAACAGCAGAGTCTGTTGTGTTGACTGATTGACCACCAGGACCAGATGATCTAAAGACATCAACCCTGATGTCATTTTCTGGAATGTCAATAACATCAGTCTGTTCAATCAGTGGAACAACTTCGACAGCTGCAAAGCTAGTTTGTCTTTTACCAGCAGCATTGAATGGGCTCATGCGAACAAGACGGTGCGTTCCTGCCTCAACCGATAGTTGACCGTAAGCATAAGGAGCATCAATCTCAAACGTTGCTGACTTGATGCCTGCACCTTCAGCGTGTGAGATGTCCAAAACTTGAGCAGGCCATCCTTGCTTCTCGGAATATCTCAAATACATTCTCATCAGCATCTCGGCGAAGTCAGTAGCATCATCACCACCAGCACCTGAACGGATAGTGATGATGGCAGCTCTTGAGTCATATTCACCATTGAGAAGGGTTTCTACTTCTTGTTCAGCAACAAGCTTTCTAAGTGACTCAAGTTCGTTGGTTGCCTCTGTGGCTGCTGACTTATCAGATTCACTGTTAGCAAGTTCAATCAAAACCTCAAGATCATCCAAACGACTAGCGATGCTATTGATTTTGTTTCTCTGGGCTTGCTTTCTAGATAGAGCACTAGTTAGCTTCTGAGCCTTATCTGGGTCATCCCAAAGATTAGGGGCTTGCACATCTTCCTCTAGCTGCTCAATCTCGGTTTCCAGCCTAGGTAGGTCGGTAACCTCAGCAATCGTGAGGAAGATTTCACGAATTTGCTTGATTTCAGCGGAGAGATCAAGGTCAGACATGTTCTCTAGTTTAGGCGTGAGAAGGCCAATACTCCTTCGGCTTGGGACCTAGGCGATAATGGGCTAATGGCTACAAGTGCAGAGTTCTCTAAACGCAAGTTAGTGCTACCTGTTTACCTGCCATCTTTCCTATTCTCCTCAGCTGAATTTGGAATCATTCCGAGCATCCCTGCCACCGCACTTTTACTAGGTGCAGATCTGGCAACAGCAGGTCTGATCACGGGTTTACTCATGATTGGAAGACTGGTAGCAGATCTTCCTGCCGCGAAGCTAATTGACTTCCTAGGTGAACGAAGAGCCATGATAGTTGCAGCAGCTGCTGGAGCTATTGGAATACTGCCAAGCCTTTTTGCTTCCAATTTGTTCATGCTCGGTGCTGGTGTGTTCATTGTTGGTGCTGGTTCTGCTGTTTTTGGTTTAGCAAGACTCTCTTGGATGACTGAGCATGTTCCTATAGCTATTAGAGCAAGAGCGTTATCTGTTCTTGGTGGAATGTTTAGAGCAGGCTCATTTGTTGGTCCTTCACTAGCCGCTGGTGTGATTGCTGTTTTCTCCGTTCAAGCTGTTTACTACCTGCCGCTTATCCTTTGTGGACTGGCTGCAACAATCCTTCTGTTTGTTAGAGGTAGTGAAGATGTTGCCAGGAACAGTTCTTCTTTCAGAGACA
>JBIJAB010000106.1:0-3799 GCA_044345975.1 Rhodoluna sp. | reverse complement strand
CCGCCACCGGTACTTAGAGGGGCTCTAGGGGAGACCCAGGCCTGATTAGGTAGGTGAGAGATAATCTCTGGCAGATCTGCCTCATCGGCTCCATAACCATGCAAAAAGACCACCACAGGCTCGCTAGAGCCTATTTTGTCTAGGTTGTGAGACAGGAAGCTGGTTATAGATTTACTCATGGCTTCTAGCCTAGGGTCATCTGAGAACAAACCAATCTTTGCAGATATAGAGTATTTATGCTCTAGAGCATTTATACTCTAATCATGGGAAGACAGCCTAAGCAAGATAAAGACCAGCTGGATAACTTCGTAGAGCAGTGGCGAACGAAGCGAAAGATATCCAGGCAGGAACTAGCTGATTTGGTGGGGGTTCATTATCAAACGATGAGTTACATCGAACGTGGGGAATACGCTCCAACTCTCGCCCTTACCCTGCGCCTAGCAGCGGCCCTTGATTGCAAAGTTGAAAAACTATTCAAATTGAAAGCGAGCAACTAATGAAAAAATCAGGTTCACTTTTATCTGACATGCGACAAGCCAAGATAGAGCGCCTGTTGAGTTCACCACCAAGTGGTTTTTGGATCTCTAAGGGTTATAGAAGAACACTGTCTGTTGTGTCAGTTGTATTTAGTTACTACTACCTAATTACTTTGCTGATCCCAATTCCGGAAATCCTTCACAATCCACTTCGAGGCAAAGACGGCATAAACATAGACAAGCTGGATGCGTCTGAAAGATTTACCTATGAGTTTGCCTACGTTCTTGCCGGCATTGGGACACTATCTCCCTTGATTCTTCTGACCTGTCTTCTTTTACTCAGATCATCTATCCGAAGAATTACTTCTTTGCCTAATGAGTATCTCGACGAACTAGAGATAGCTAATCGTGACTGGGCATTCAAAACTGGATACTTGGTGATTAGGCGAGTAGGGCTTGCCTTGACAGTCATTGGATTCACTACGCTATTCACCCTGTTTGTCACAACTCCAAGAACATGGGAGTGGCCTGGTCCTAAGCACCCACTTCAAGAAGTTAAAGACGCACTTGTGGCTTACTTTGAAGGCCTTACTTCAGATGGCGTCTTGGATTTCTATTTCCAAGTCATTGCATTGCTTACTTATGTCGCTTATGCGTTCCCTATAATCCTTCTGGCCTGGCGGGAGTCAAAGTTCAATGAAGTGCTGCCTAAAGTTGAAAATCAGGTCTTCAAGGAAGCTCAAGCATTTGAAAAGGCTTATTTGAAGCGAGTCCTAATCGTTGTGTTGGGATTCCTAGGCAGCATCTTGATTGGTTGGCTTGTGCCTTATGCCATGATGAACGGACTGGCTATCATGGCGGCAGTCCTAACCGCTTGGTTCGGAGTCTATGTCTACATTTGGAGCAGCATAAAGACAGTTGAGATTCTTAAAGCTGTTAAGACAAAGACTTCAAACTCTACTATGGCGACTACCTTCTTCGTTATCACCCATCTGCTCGGGACGCTGTTGATCACTATTTTGGTGCTCATAACACTTGTGATACCTGGTCAGTGGAATAATGGTGGCTTTAATCAGATTCATCCGCTCGGTGTAATTCTGGTTTTGGGAGTACTCATGATTCCTGCACAAGCCATCTCTGTGAGTTTTGCGTCAAAGCTGAGTAAAGAGATTAAGTTGAGTAATCCTGAACCTAAGGCTTGAGCTCAAGAGGCAGGCCTTCAATAAGAAAGTAAACGGATTGAAAAAGCTAAGCATCATCAATGAACTAAGAAATGCCCGAGTAGAACGCATTCTCGAGGCTAAGCAGAGTCCTATTCTCACCTCACCTTGGATGAGACGACTGCTTAGCCTCATAGCAATACTCTCGAGCTATGCGATGTTAGTAACCCTACTCATCCCAACCCCTTACTGGATTAGCAAGACGAATCGTATCTATGCCGACCACCAGGCAATGGAGGGCAACTGGCTTTATGAATTTAGAGATGTCACTCAAGGGCTTGCTCTATTGTTTTTAATCTGGAGTTTCATACTTTTACGCATTTCAATGAGAAGAGTGAATCTACTTCCAAACGAGTATTTAGATGAACGCCAAATCGCTAACCGTGATTGGGCATTTAAGGCCGGCTACCTTGTAGTCAGGAGAATTGGATTTGCAGTAGCGTTGCTCTTTGCTTTCTTGGCAGTTTTTGGAAACGAGATGGCACAATCCACTGCAGGGTACAGCACAACCGCCAAATCATTTAGAGCTCTAGAAAGATACTTATCTGATCTAAGCATGGAAGATCCATTCGGCTTTTACTTCAGGGGCTTCCTTCTTCTAGCCTTTGTCGCCTACTCCTTCCCATTGATCCTTTTGGCTTGGAGAGAAGCAAGGTTCCCAGAACCTGTTCCTGAAGTGCGAGAGCCAAAGGTTCTGAATCCAAGGGAAACATCAGCTAAGTTCTACTACAAGGCAATTAACTGGATGGGCATTTTTGTTTCAGTTGGCGCCTCGATGTATATCAGTCCAGCGCTGTTTATGTTTACAGGGCCTTTGATTTATCTGATTCTTGTCCTGTTTGTCTACGTTGTTATTCCTGGCGCTCTAGTGCTCTTCGCATGGGCTTCAATAACAACAGCAAAGGGCATCAGAGCTGCGAGAAAAGTTGGCTTGGCGACCGATCAAAATAAACGCTGGGCAAACATCTCTACAGCATTTCTAGCCCTGACTCTATTCATAGGTATAGCTGTTGGCACAATCATGTACATCGGACTGTCGAACATGCCTTATGGATTTCCTGTCCTTGGTTATGCCTTGATTATCGGACTATTCATGATCCCAAATCAAGCAATCTCTATGGCTTTCTATGCCAAGTTGAAAACCAAGGAAGATTTAGATTCATGACCGCGAATTTGCAGAACAAATTCTCTTCACTAAGCAGAACCAAGAACATACATTTGGGAATTATTCTTCTCACTTTCATTCTTTATATGTACCTGCCTGTATTTCCATTCCTTGGACCTAGGAACGCACTCTCTCCTGAGGCTGGGATGGTGGCCCTAGGTATTGGGGTTGTTTGGATTTTGTATGGTCTTACGGTGTTTGTTTGGGTATCAGTTAGAACCGTTCAAGTGCTAATGAAGTCACGAAAGAACAATCCAAGCAGGTTCCACCTCGCATTCACCATCGGCTTCTTTGCAATTACCCAAATGCTTGCAGTGGAAATAATCTCTTCAGTGATTTTGGGCCAAGGACTTGGTGCAATACAACTTGTTGTAGCTCTCATCATTACCCAATCGCTATCGCTTGTCTTTGTGCCTGAGTTAGCGCTTTGATAGGCGTGGTCATGAACCTAATCAATGCTTTGCCAGATATTGAAATAGACCGCAAGGCAGGACTTGGGGGAGTTACAGTTTCCTTGGGCAAGAAGAAGTCTCTGGTGCTGGTTGGCTTCATAGTTATTGTGGTGCTTGCCCTTGCCAGCTTTGAGTTGAATCAGGTTTCATTCTTCGAAGAATAAACCTCAAGGAATACCCTCCAAAAGGTATGCTCTTGGTTATGACTAATTTAGAACGCCCTGAAATTGAACCGATGATGGAGCCAGCTCCATCTGTATTGACTACCAAAGACATGGTTATTGGTGATGGAGCAGAAGCTCCTGCCAACTCAGTAGTGAATGTTCACTACCTAGGTGTTGACTACGAGACTGGTGAGGAATTCGATTCTTCATGGGGCCGTGGAGAATCAATTGAATTCCCTCTCAACCGTTTGATCAAGGGTTGGCAAGAAGGTATCCCAGGTATGAAGGTAGGCGGCAGAAGAATGCTGATCTGCCCACCTGA
>JBIJAB010000105.1:0-3809 GCA_044345975.1 Rhodoluna sp. | reverse complement strand
AACAGACTTTCTGAAAACTCAATCCACCTAATCCAGTCTCACGATATTAAGAAGACCTTGGCTATCTTCGAAGGTCTATACAGGGGAGACCAGGACGCTAGACGCGAGAGTGATGACAATCTTGAGGATTACAACAACCCAATCGGTCGTTTGAGCGAGGCTGTTAGAAGAGCAGAACTCAAGGTCAGAAGACAAGCATTGTTAGCGCTAGGCAAGATCACCGAGCTTGGAGATGACATCAAGGATGGTCTAGATGAACTACGAGCCGATGTTGTCAAGCAAGCTAAGGAAGTTGACAAGAAGGTTCGCAAGGGCGTCAAGAAGACTGTCAACAAGGCTAAAAACCGATTAAAGAGAACTGACGAATAGACTTTGTTTGTAGGTTGGGGGAGTTAGCTCAGCCGGTTAGAGCAGCGGACTCATAATCCGTCGGTCGCGGGTTCAAGTCCCGCACTCCCCACCATCGTCGTTTGTAATCTGGCTCAAGGGGCTACAAACCAGACCATATGGTCGCTATCAGACAATTCTCAGGATTCCGTCACTCGTTCGTTAGACCCCGCTTGCTATGCTTTCCCTAAATCGTGCTGGGCAAAGCTAGCATGGTCATGTCGAAGGAGCTTCAATGAACGAACGTCCATGGTTAGCGCACTATTCAAAAGGTGTCCCTAAGGATATCGACAAGGTTCCTTTCACTAACCTTGCAGAACTAGTCCGCGAGGCTTCCAGTAAGTATTCAAAGACCATCGCGTTCACCCAGGTAATGCCTAATGGGATGAACGGATCTCTGACCTACGCTCAGATTGACCAGTATTCAGACCAGTTCGCTGCTTACCTAAGAGAAGACCTAAAACTATCCGCTGGCGACCGTGTTGCGGTTCAGATGCCTAACTGCCTTAGCTACCCAATCGTTGCCTTCGGTATTTTCAAAGCTGGCTTGGTTCTGGTGAACACCAATCCGCTTTACACACCTACTGAGATGATTCATCAGTTCACCGATTCCGGAGCTAAGGCTCTTGTCACTATCGACATGTTTGCAGATCGTCTGCCAAAGGTGCTACCAAGTACCTCAATAAAATCTGTAGTCACAGTAAGAATTTCTGAATACTTCCCACCTGTGATTCACGGAGTCATTCGCATGACTCAAAAGTTCTGGCAGAAATCACTGCCTAAGGTGACCTCTCCTGTAACAGATTTAAAGACTGCCTTGGCTACGGGGTCTAAGTCCCTGAAGAAAGAATCTCTGGCTAAGTACCTGAAGGATGTTGATTCATCTACAGTTGCTGCTTTGCAATACACAGGAGGTACTACTGGTGTTTCAAAGGGTGCAATGCTCTCTCATGGCAACTTAGTTACAAACACACTTCAGATGATCACCATGTGTGGCGGGTACATGCGCGAGGGCAAAGAAATCGTGGTTACTGCTCTGCCGCTGTATCACATCTTCGCCTTCACCATCAACCTTCTTGGTTTCTATCACATGGGAGCTAGAAACCTTCTAGTTCCTACTCCACGACCACCAAGCAACCTAAAGCGTGTATTTGAAAACTACAAAGTCACTTGGATGACTGGTGTAAACACTCTTTTCAATGCACTCTTGAACGAGCGTTGGTTCCAAGACGGACCACCTAAGCACCTGCGTGCATCAGCAGCCGGTGGTATGGCTCTTCACGATTCAGTATCTGAGCGATGGAGAAAAGTAACAGGAACTCCGATTGTAGAAGGTTACGGTTTGACCGAATCTTCACCAGTATTGACCTTCAACCCACTAGATGGTGGTGGAAGAGACGGCACTATCGGTGTTCCAGTGCCTTCCACATACATCAAGCTGGTTGATGACAAGGGCGCTGAAGTAAAGGTTGGCGAGCCAGGGGAGTTGCTTGCTAAAGGCCCTCAGATCATGCTTGGCTACTGGAATAACGAGGCAGAATCAGCCAAGGTTCTAAAGGGTGGCTGGCTTAAGACTGGCGACATGGCAACTGTTGATTCAGATGGCTTCTTCACAATCGTTGATCGCAAGAAGGACATGATTCTCGTCAGCGGTTTCAACGTTTATCCAAACGAGATTGAGGAGAAGATTGCACAACTTGAAGGTGTTCAAGAAGTTGGTGTAATCGGTATCCCAGATGAGAAGAGTGGCGAGAGAGTAAAGGCATACATTGTTGCTGGAACCTCAGCTCCAACTGCTGAGCAGGTCATCGCTCACTGTCGAGAAGATCTAGCAGCATACAAAGTTCCAACAGCTGTTGAGTTCGTTGACGAACTACCTAAGAGCCCAATCGGCAAGATTCTAAGAAGAGCACTTAGAGCTCAAGTTATCGCCGCAAGTGATGCAAAGAAGGGTAAATAATGATTACCAACGCAATGATTTGGGTTACTGAGGCAGTCAAAGAGCCAACCGTAATCACGCCTTTCGAAGAAGCCCTGCTTGCAGGTCTGGTATTCATCATCATGTTCGGTCTTGGTGCAACACTTACACCTAAGGACTTTAAGTTAGCAATCAAGAAGCCTGCTGGTTTAATAATCGGTTGGGTTTGCCAGTTCGGCATCATGCCGCTACTTGCTTACTTCTTGGTTATTACATTCTTGATGCCACTAGAGACAGCAACCAATAAAGACGTTCTCTTTATCGCTATCGGAGCTCTTTTGATGGGAGCTGTTCCTGCTGGAACTACGTCCAACATCTTCACTTACTTCTCTAAGGGAAATCTTGCTCTGAGTGTGATGATGACTGCCAACTCAACACTGTGGGCAATCATCATGACTCCGCTAGCACTATTTGTTTACGGTGGATTCTTGTTCAAGGATGCCGAAGTTCAGATTCCTACTGAGAACATTGTTCGCACATTAGCTGTGCTTCTTGTTCCTGTGGTTGTAGGTATGGTGATCCGTAAGTACTCTGCAAACATCGGAGCGATTCTAGAGCTCATGGGTGGATTCTTCGGACTCTTCTTCATTGTTTTCTTGATGGCTACCTGGGTTCCAAGAAACTGGGTTCTATTGACCTCAACCAACTGGCAGACCTATGTTGTGGCTATCGGTCTAGGCCTATTCGGTATCCTTATCGCTTACCTAATTGCCAAGGCAATCAGAGTCCACCCTGCAAACGCCAGAACCATTGCTCTAGAGACTGGTATCCAGAATGGTCCTTTGGCCGTTGCGATTATCCTGGTGACTTTCCGAGGCAACCCAAACATTGACCAGATCCTCTTGGTTCCTGCACTGTACTCACTATTTATCGTGATTATCTCTACCTTTGTTACCTTCTGGTTTAGAAGGGCAAACATCGCTCAGGAGCAAAAGATTCCTAACCTTCTGTAAACGTTTTGCAGAAACTAGGCAGTTTTACCTGTTTGCATCGCGATCTACTTCTAGGACATTCGCTAACTGAAACATATTTAGGTATTAGCTCGAATTGAGCGACTGGTTGCTCTGCAAACAATAGAAAGTTAGTCAGATCACCTAGAAATTGCAGATTCACCTGTGAATCGGTTCATTGTCTGTGTGTATGTAATCGTTATCATAATGCGACCGTTTTTGCCCCAAAAGTACTCTGCCCCAAGACTCAGAGGTGTTAGTTTTTTACTTAATCTGATTGCCATTGGTGTCAGAGAACCTTAAAACTAACCGGAGGCATTGAAAAATGAATCGTCAAATCAAGCGTGCTCTTGGAACAGCAGCTGCACTATCTCTAGGTCTTGCTGGCCTAGTTGGTGTTGCAGCCCCTGCACAAGCAAACGCAAGCACTACATTCAAGATCCACCTAAACGTCCCTAAGGAAGTTGCCCAGGACTGGAACATCTGGTACTGGA
>JBIJAB010000104.1:0-3850 GCA_044345975.1 Rhodoluna sp. | reverse complement strand
TTTACGAAGTAAGTTCTGTCGAGAGTTGGGGCAGGTGTCAAAGTGACAACTGGAGCACCGAAGTGTCCTTGCGACATGTGTTTCTCCTACCCGTTTGTATTGAAGTGACTGGCCAATTTACTGGCTAAATAGAGCAAACAACGATGTCGGCTAACTCCAAAAAGTATAACAAATGCCTAGATTTAGGCAGATTCGGGCCAAAGGCTCTCAATCTTATGCTTGGTCAACTGAGCCAGTTCATCAAGGCTTGTAACCCCATGCCTATCGGCCATATGGACTACTATCCTGGCGCAGGCATCGCTATCGGCTAAGGCATCATGGTGGTCGAACTCTTCATGGCCTATCGCATAAGCGACTTGGTTCAGCCTGTAACTTTCCAAGTTATAGGTCTTTCTAGCCATAATCAGCGAGCAGGCATATCTGAGGTTAGGAAGTTCGGCATCAATCAAAGCAGCACTAGATCTCAATACCCCCATGTCAAAGCTGGCATTATGGGCAACCAGGTCATCCATACCGATAAACCCAAGCATCTGATCCAGAGCATCGGCCCAGATGGGTGCATCAAGAACATCTTGGGGTCTAATGCCGTGGACGCCAATATTGCCTAGGTCAAACCAGTCATTAGGGTAAGGAGGTCTAATCAAAGTTGAGAAAGTATCGACAATCTTGCCCTCAACCACTTTCACTAACCCAACAGCACAGGGACTAGCCGAAGACCCATTAGCGGTCTCAAAGTCGATTGCTGTGAAGTTTAGGGACATAGTTCAATCTAACCCAAGCCTTAGACACAAGGCAGAGAGCAAGCCCTGAGCCAAGTAAACTTGCTTGAATGGCTCTAACAATCGGTATCGTCGGACTACCAAACGTCGGCAAATCAACTCTCTTCAACGCACTTACTAAGAACAATGTGTTGGCAGCGAACTACCCCTTCGCAACCATTGAACCTAACATCGGTGTTGTTAACCTTCCAGACCCAAGACTTCAGAAACTAGCTGAGATCTTTAGTAGCGAAAAGCTACTACCTGCTCCAGTGTCCTTTGTTGACATTGCAGGAATTGTTAAAGGTGCATCTTTGGGTGAAGGTCTAGGAAACAAGTTCCTAGCTAACATTCGTGAAGCCGATGCTATTGCCCAGGTAGTAAGAGGATTTATTGATCCTGATGTTATTCACGTTGATGGCAAGGTCGATGCATCAAGTGATATTGAAACCATCAACACTGAGCTAATCTTGGCTGATCTAGAAACCCTAGATAAAGCAAGAGTAAGAATTGAAAAAGAAGTTAAGGGCAAGAAGGTTGAACCTGCTGTTCTTGACACAGTAGATGAAGCATTAGCTTTCCTTAATGCAGGTAAGCCACTATCTATCTCAACTATTGATTTACTACCTATCAAAGAACTAGGTCTGCTAACTGCTAAACCTATTCTTTATGTCTTCAACGTTGATGAATCAGTCCTAAGTGATGCTTCTAAGCGTAAGCAGTTAGCAGATCTTGTTGCTCCTGCAGAAGCAGTGTTCTTAGATGCCAAGGTTGAGTCAGAACTGATTGACCTTTCTCCTGAAGAAGCTAATGAACTTCTAGCATCCCTAGGTCAAGAAGAATCTGGTCTAGACCAGCTTGCTCGTATTGGATTCAACACCCTAGGTCTTCAGACATACCTAACGGCAGGTCCTAAAGAAACTAGAGCCTGGACCATCAAGAAGGGTGCAACAGCACCTCAGGCAGCTGGTGTTATTCACACTGATTTCCAGAGAGGCTTCATCAAAGCTGAAATTGTTTCCTTTGATGATCTAATTGCAGCAGGTTCAATGAACGATGCCAAAGCAGCAGGTAAAGTCCGCATGGAAGGCAAAGACTATGTCATGCGTGATGGAGATGTTGTTGAGTTTAGGTTCAACGTCTAAAGATCTGAACTTATCCCCATATTCGCTCTCAACGTGTAAGACTTCAAGAACAAGCTCAGTAAGAGGAGGTGTGATTATGTTGGAAGACAAGGAATGTAACTGTGGCGAAGGCTGCAAGTGTTCAGGCAACTCAAACGACTAAAATGCCGTCTACATGTTTCCTATCGGGGGCATAAACTAATAGAGCGAACTTCACATTATCTAAGGGGATTCAAATGAACAAAAGACTTGTAATTGCCATTGCGGCTTTAGCTGCAGTCTTTGCTATTTCGGTTGCAGGTGCATCGGTTCTTAATCTTGCTGGCTCAGATAGAGCTCCAGGAGAAGGTAAGACTGAGGCGGCTTGTGCTGGCAATCTAACCATTCAACATCCAGTTCAAAACGGTGGACACGACAACAACAGAATTGTTCACGTATACGTTTCAGGAGATATGACTTCCTGTGAAGGTGAAACTATTCGACTAGAGGTCGATCTAGCTGATGATACCCATGCATACGCAACTCGCGTGATTAGCAGCAACGTCACCGAACTTACTTTCACATTTGATCAGCAGACAGGTGACTTCACCGATACAGCGCCAACTGTTGTCGATGGCCAGCTTGTTCAAGCAGGAGACAAAGTCCAGCCTCAAAAAGCCAAGGACTTTGGTTTGGTGAGTGTGTTAATCGCACAGAGTTTCGAGTAAAAACTGGCACTAACTGCCTCAAAGGCTAAACACCTAAGATCAGCTCGTCAGCACCCAGCCATAAAAGTTGTGGTGCTGGCGAGTCTTTCTTTTCTGTGGTGGATGTTCGTGGCTCCTCATCAACTAGGTGGACCTGTGACCATGGCGGTAGTAAAAGGCACATCGATGCTTCCTGAGTATCAGTCAGGAGATCTTGTTGTCGCCTATAAACAAGACAGCTATCTCGAGGGAGACAATGTTATTTATGAAAGGTTTGGGGGATACGTAATTCATAAAATCGTTGACACAAACCCTGATGGTTCATTCAAGACCCGTGGTGTCAACAACAAATTTCCAGATACATGGACAGTCCCAAAACAAAATGTTTATGGGAAACAGATATTCGTGGCCCCAGGCCTCGGTCAGGCCATTCAAGATACAGTCACCAATCCGATCGCGGCTGGCTTGCTATCGCTTTTAGTTGCCGTCTTAGTCATATTGCCCACTCGCAGGACTCGGCTGTATGGAGACGCCAAGAGGCTACACATAAGTAAAGCAACGGAAAAAGTAAAATTTCGAGGCCACAGAACCATTCTGTTTTGGGCCCTAGCTTTTATATTTGTTTCAGTTTTAGGGATTTTGACCGCATTGCTGATGTCGCAGTCCCAATTCTGGCCAAGAGTGGCAATCTCGTTGGCAGCATTTATTGTGTTTGGAGCTTTGCTGCTTGGATACAGTATTTTTCTTTTTGATGGAGAGGGCCTGACAGAGCCTTCAAAATCTATGGTGATACTCGGGCCATCGTTTTTTAGGTTGAAAACCGATGATGTCCTTCACTTCAAAGTTGTTGAAGTAAATTCGGCGCTAGAACTTAGAAAATTAAAAGAGCAATTGAAAACAACTGTGTTGCATCGCGTAACTGACAAAGGTGTCCACGAATTTTATGTTTGCGGTCATGGCGAAAACTTTGTGCATAACTTTAGGCCACCTGCCCCATAGTTATGCTAGAACTCCGTGCTAGGTATCAGCGCTTTGCCTTCTTTGATTCCTGAAAGCAATACGCTCACAACGTGAGCTGCAGTCATTCCCTCAGGGAATGCTGGTGCTGTTCCAAAGATGGCTCTTGATGCTAGTCCTGTTTCAGTGTGACCTGGCTTAGCGTCAGTTACCTGAATCTTGTCTCTACGGAACTCTTGAGTAATGGTGGCTAGGTAGCTGGCGTGAGCTGTCTTGCTGACTGTGTATGCAGACATTCCGGGGAAGACCTTCTCTGAGACAACAC
>JBIJAB010000103.1:0-3853 GCA_044345975.1 Rhodoluna sp. | reverse complement strand
CAAAACCGATTTACTTGTATCGATAAATGATTCGCCCACGATTTAGGTCGTAGGTTGAAAGCTCAACAATCACGCGATCTTCAGGCAAAATCTTGATGTAATGCTGACGCATTTTTCCTGAGATGTGCGCTAAAACCTTGTGCCCGTTTGTCAGCTCAACTCTGAACATCGCGTTCGGAAGAGCCTCGTAAACTGTGCCTTCGATCTCGATGACGCCGTCTTTGCTGGCCATAAACTCACTTATCTTTATTCTTTTGCTGCCCCAGACACACGCAAAAAGACCAGCTAAAAAAAGGGATTTTTACGTGCCGAAACACCAAGACTCAATCCTAAGACATTTAAGGAAATAATGGTAGTTAAGATTCCAAAGGAACTGGGGTAATCCCATATTTGGCTAATCCTGCTACCCCACCGTCCTCAGCGGTCAGAACCCAGATTCCACCCGAATGACGGGCTACGGTGTGCTCCCAATGGCTTGAATCTGAGCCATCTTTACTAGAAACAGTCCATTCATCGTCCAAAATCTTGACCGCTTGGCTACCTGCGGTAATCATCGGCTCAATGGCTATAACTAGCCCAGGCTCTATAACTGGCCCTAAATCACGGGTTTGGTAGTTGAAAACCGCTGGATCTTCGTGCATAGACCTGCCAACCCCGTGGCCGATGTAATCCTGCAAAATCCCGTATCTACCGGCATCTTTGATGGTCTTTTCGATGACTCGACCCACCTCATTGAGCCTTTTTGCCCCAGCAAAAGCTGCAATTCCAGCCCAAAGTGAGGCCTCGCAGACATCGCTGATCTGCTGTCTTCTAGCCATAACCTCAGGATCTCCCCCAGGAACAACCATGCTGAAGGCAGCGTCGCCGTTCCAGCCAGCTGGGGTCATGGCTCCACAATCAACCGAAATAATGTCTCCTGCTTGAAGAATTCGGTCCTTAGAAGGGATTCCATGAACTACTTCATCGTTAATGGATGAGCAGATGGTGTGGTTATAGCCAGGAACCAGTTTGAAGTTCGATCTAGCACCCATAGAAATAATGGTCGCCTCAGCCAAAGCATCAAGTTCAAGGGTTGAAACACCAGGGGCAATAGCATCCCTAACCGCCTTTAGAGCAGCAGCTGTGATGAGTCCTGCTTCGCGCATTAGGACAATGTCAGAATCAGATTTAAGCGTTATACGCTCACGAGCCATTAGAAAACCTCTTAGTTAGCTGGGCTTAGGCCACGAGCACTAAGACCGTCAAGGATTCTTTGTGTTACTTCCTCAATCTCACCTAAACCATCAATCTCAACAACAAGATCTCTTGCTGAATAGATTTCAATAAGTGGCTGAGTCTCTGCACGATAAACATCTTGACGATGACGAATGATTTCTTCAGTGTCATCGGTACGGCCTTGTTCTTCAGCTCGCTTTAGAAGTCTTCGAACTAGTTCATCCGAGTCAGCAACTAATAGAACAACTGCATCCAAAATTCTGTGCTGAGAAGACAAAATATCATCAAGCTCATTGACCTGATTATTAGTTCTTGGGTAACCATCAAGAAGAAAACCAGCTTCAGCATCTGCTTTTGAAAGACGATCCCTGATTAGTTCGTTAGTTAGTGAATCAGGGACGTATTCGCCACGATCCATAATCGACTTAACTTGTAAACCAAGCTCGGTTTTTTCTTCTACGTTTTTCCTAAAAATATCACCTGTAGAAATAGCAGGGATCTTGTATGCCTTAGCTAACAAGGCAGCCTGTGTTCCCTTGCCGGCACCAGGAGGGCCGATCAAGAGAAACCGACTCATTTCAGAAGACCTTCGTAGTTTCGCTGTTGCATCTGAGCGCTGATCTGCTTGACAGTCTCAAGACCAACACCGACGATGATCAAAATCGAAGTACCACCGAATGGGAAGTTCTGGTTAGCGTTCAACAAGGTAAGTGCTACTAGAGGAATCAAAGCAACAAGACCTAGGTAGATAGCTCCAGGCAGAGTGATTCTGCTTAGAACGTATTCAAGGTATTCAGTTGTTGGACGTCCTGCACGGATACCTGGGATGAAGCCTCCGTAAGACTTCATGTTCTCGCTCACTTCTTCTGGGTTGAAGGTAATTGATACATAGAAGTATGTGAAGGCAATGATCATTAGGAAGTACATCACCATGTATAGTGGCTGGTCACCTTGGGTCAGGTTGTTGTTGATCCAGATAACCCAGTCAGCAACCTTTCCAGCTGCATCTGGGCCATTGAACTGTGCGATCAGACCAGGTAGGTATAGCAAGCTTGATGCGAAGATAACAGGAACAACACCGGCCTGGTTTACCTTGATTGGAAGGTATGTAGCCTGACCACCGTAAGTTCTCTTACCGACCATACGCTTTGCATACTGAACCGGAATACGACGCTGTGATTGCTCAACCAAGATAACTAGCAGAACGATAACAACACCAACTGCGATAACAGCTAGCAAGGTTTCAATTCCACGCTCCTGACCAATCTGACCAAGGCTTGAAGGGAACCCAGCTGCAACAGAAGCGAAAATCAAAAGTGACATACCGTTACCGATACCACGCTCAGTTACCATTTCAGCAAGCCACATGATTACACCTGTACCAGCTGTCATTGTGATAACCATTAGTGAGATAGCCCACCATGAGTTATCGCTGAAAACTGGAACTGTACAGTTTGAACCGAATAGTGCACCTTGACGAGCAACAGCAATCAAAGTTGTTGACTGAAGAAGACCAAGACCAATAGTTAGGTAACGGGTGTACTGAGTTAGCTTTGCCTGACCTGCTTGACCTTCTTTGTATAGAGTCTCAAAGCGAGGAATAACAACTCTAAGCAGCTGGGTAATGATCGAAGCCGTAATGTAAGGCATGATTCCCAGAGCAAAGATAGATAGCTGAAGCAAGGCTCCACCGGAGAATAGGTTCACAAGTTCGTAGATGCCTGAGGTGCTGGTGTTACCAGTGTTCAAACATTGCTGGACGTTACCGTAGTTGACAAATGGCGCAGGGATGAAAGATCCCAAACGATAGATGGCAACGATAGCAATCGTAAACATGAGCTTGTTGCGCAGATCTGGAGTACTAAACGCTCTCTTGATTGCACTAAACATAATTTGTCTCCTGTGGCTAAATACCGGTTAGGTAAATTACTCGGTTACAGATCCGCCGGCAGCAAGAATCTTTGCCTTTGCAGACTCAGATACTTTGTCAACCTTGACGTCAAGTTTAAGGCTAAGTTCGCCCTGGCCTAGTACCTTGACCTTCTCGTTCTTACGAACTGCACCCTTAGCAACTAGTGACGCTACGGTCACTTCGCCACCCTGAGGGTAAAGCTCAACTAGAGTTTCTAGGTTTACAACCTGGTATTCAACGCGGAATGGGTTCTTGAAACCACGAAGCTTAGGGGTTCTCATTACTAGACGAACACCACCACCTTCGAAGCCTGGACGAACCTGGTAACGAGCCTTGGTTCCCTTGGTTCCACGACCAGAGGTCTTACCCTTAGATCCTTCACCACGACCAACACGTGTGCGGTCTTTCTTAGAACCAGGAGCTGGACGCAAGTGGTGCAACTTTAGAAGATTGCTCTTCTCCTGAACCAATGCAGGCTTCTTTGCAGCCGCAGCAGGCTTCTTAGCCGCTGCTGGCTTCTTAGCGGCAGGCTTTTCTGCAGCTTCGACGTTCTTGTTTTCTTCGCTCATTAGTTGATCTCCTCAACCTTTACTAGGTGTGCAACAGCACGAACCAAACCACGAACAACTAGGCTGTCGTCTTTGACTGTGATGTCGCCGATACGCTTTAGACCTAATGTACGAAGTGAGTCACGCTGACGCTGGCTGTTGCCAACACCGCTTTTAA
>JBIJAB010000102.1:0-3898 GCA_044345975.1 Rhodoluna sp. | reverse complement strand
GTCCGCGTGGTTCAGGAGCTTTTAGGGCATGCGTCGGTGACTACCACTCAGATCTATACTTTGGTTACGGTGGATGCCCTCAGGGAAATCTATGCGAGCAGCCACCCCCGAGCACAGCGGTAGGATTAAGAGCAAAGTTAAAGATTTCATTGGCTTGAGAGCCAATAACTTACTGCTGTGAAGCCAGAGAGGAAACTAAGGATATGTCAGGTAAAAACACCGACGGACGGTTTCCAATTCCAAAAAGACTAACTAGTCACGGTCCAGCACGAATTATTGCCCTATGTAACCAAAAAGGTGGCGTGGGTAAAACAACAACAACTATCAACACAGCAGCAGCTTTAGCCGAATATGGCCGCAAGGTTCTACTTGTTGACTTTGATCCTCAAGGCGCTCTTTCAAGAGGTTTGGGTGTTGTCAATGAAGATGTTAAAACTGTTTACGACCTAATGCTGGATAGAAGACTAAGTGCTAAAGATGTCATTGTTCACACTGAAGTCCCAGGTCTAGATCTCATTCCTGCAAACATTCAGCTTTCGGCTGCTGAAATTCAGCTAGTTGCCGAACCTGGTCGCGAAAAAATCTTGGCTGGAGTGCTAAGGCCAATTCTTGGTGACTATGACGTAATCATGATTGACTGTCAGCCATCTTTGGGTCTACTAACAGTTAACGCGCTCACCGCTGCTCACGGAGTTATGATTCCTGTTGCCTGTGATTACTTTGCTCTTAAGGGACTAGAACTTCTAATCAATCACACTGTTGATTTGGTTAAAGAAAGATTGAACGAGGGTCTAAAGATTGACGGCATCCTGGCCACCATGTATGACGCTAGAACCCTTCACTCGAGAAGCATGTTGAACCAACTGTATGAAGATTATGACGAAATAGTTTTCAGAACCGTTATCAAACACACAGTTAAGTTCAAGGACTCATCAGAAAAGGGTAGACCTGTTACCCAGTACGCACCTTCATCTGAAGCTGCTGAACTTTATCGGGCTGTAGCAAGAGAGATGGTCGAACGTGGCTGCGCTCCATAGTGAAGTAGACGAATCTAGTTCCAGTGGATTCTCTCTAAACATAGGTAACTTTGAAGGACCGTTTGACCTTCTTCTGTCTTTGGTTTCAAAGCACCAGTTAGACCTAACCTCTATCTCGCTTAGCCAGGTAACTAATGACTTCATTGCCTACGTTAGAACGCTTGAAGAAATCGATCAGCTTGAAGAAGCCAGTGAGTTTCTTGTTGTTGCAGCAACCCTGCTTGATCTGAAGATTGCCGAACTCCTTCCTAAGGGTGAAGTGGTTGATCCTGAGGATGTTGCCCTACTCGAAGCAAGAGATCTCCTATTTGCTCGTCTACTGCAATATCGTGCCTTCAAAGACATATCAGTCTGGTTCCAAACCTCAATCAATCAAGAATCAAGACGTGTATATCGTTCAGTTCGTTTGGAAGATAGATTCAAGCAGAAGCTACCAGAGTTGGTATGGACACTAAGCGTTGAAGACTTTGCTCGTCTTGCTGAAGAGACCATGGCACCGAGAGAAATTCCTCTAGTGGGACTTACTCACCTTCACGCATCAAGAATCTCAATCAGGGAGCAAGCCGCTGAAGTTGTTGCAATGCTTCGCTCAGCCACAACACTAACTTTCCGGGAATTGATTTCATCAGTAAGAGACAGAGCTGTTTTAGTAGCTAGGTTCCTTTCTATCCTTGAGCTTTACCGTTTAGGTGCGGTTACTTTCCAGCAGAGTGAATCACTTGGTCCGCTGCAGATCACTTGGCAGGCAGATGAATTTGAAGAATCACAACTATCAGCACTAGGAGCAGATTATGACTCATGATGAAAACCCAGAACTTGAAGTAGAAACTCAGAGCCAAGAGGAAGCTGTCTCTGAAGAGCAGGCAGCTGTGAGCGAAGACCCTCGTGATTCATTAGCGCTATCTGAACCAATCAACCCTGATTCTCTTCAGGGAGCAATTGAAGCAATTCTTATGGTCGCCGATGTTCCGCTATCTCTAGTTCACCTAGCAACTTCTCTAAACACCCCAGTCCCAGACATCAGAGCAGCAGTTCTAGCAGTTAGAGATGACTTCGATGGATCTAATGGAACTCGTCCTCGTGGATTTGAAATCCGTGAAGTGGGCGGGGGATGGCGAGTATTCGTTCGTGAAGATTACGAGTGGGCGGTTAGAGAGTTCATCTCAAACGAAAACCCAACCAAGTTATCTCAAGCAGCTTTAGAAACACTTGCTGTGATTGCGTACCGTCAGCCAATTGCTAGAGGACAGATTGCATCTATTCGTGGTGTGAACGTGGACAGCGTCGTAAGGACGCTGCTAAGCAGAGGGTTGATCACTGAGCTATTCACAGACAGTGAAACTGGAGCAATCAACTACGGAACCACGCCAACATTCCTAGAAACCTTAGGAATCAACGCTTTGGAAGACCTTCCATTGATTAGCCCATACCTGCCAGATGCAAACTCTGAACTAGGTTCTGATCTTTCAGTTAGTAAAAAATAATGACCGAATCAAACGAAGGCGTAAGACTTCAAAAAGTACTTGCTAACGCAGGTGTGGCTTCAAGACGTGCAAGCGAAGAGCTAATCACTTCAGGGGCTGTCAAAGTCAATGGCAAAGTAGTTAAAGAGCTCGGTACCCGCATTGACCCTGAGAATGACAAAGTCTCAGTTCGAGGAACTCCTATTCAACTAGATGCCTCCAGGGTGTACATGGCTCTGAACAAGCCAATCGGAGTTATCTCTTCGATGGCCGATGAGTTCGGTAGACCAGACCTCAGTCAATACTCTCTACGTTCAGATCGCATTTATAACGTTGGCCGACTAGATGCTGACACCTCAGGATTACTTATTCTCACTAACGATGGAGAACTAGCTAACATGCTGGCTCATCCTAAGTTCGGAGTCACTAAAACTTACATTGCCAAGGTCGAGGGTCAAGTTTCACCTCAACAGATCAATAAGCTAATTTCAGGAGTTGAACTTGAGGACGGCATGATGAATGCCGATAAGGCAACGCTCGTTGATTCCAATCCATTTGAATCCCTGATTGAAATAGTTATTCATTCAGGTAAGAACCGCGTGGTGAGAAGAATGTTCGAGGCAATCGGTCATCCCGTGAAGGATCTTGTTCGCAGACAGTTTGGCCCTGTGCACTTAGGCCCACTGAAGCCTGGTCAAACTAGGCTGCTGAGTAAAGTTGAAGTAGGAGCTCTGCTAAAGTCTGCTGAAGGCAAACAACAAAGAGCTCCAAGACCAAAGTCCAAAGGCGGGCAATCAATTAAAGCCAAGCCGAAAGGACGAAGAAGTGGCGTATAGAGCAATTAGAGGGGCAACCCAACTAGATTCAGATGACAGAGACCATCTTCTAAAACTTACTGCTGAGCTCATCACCAAGATGATGCACGCAAACAATCTGCACACTGACCAGTTGATTTCAATTCTGTTCACTGCAACTCCAGATATCACAAGCGAGTTTCCTGCTCTTGCGGCTAGGGAACTGGGTATCGGAGATGTTCCGCTGATGTGCTTTGTTGAGATGAATGTTAAGGGCTCACTTCCAAGAGTGATACGAGTAATGATCAACGCTGAGTTTGATACTCCAAGGTCGCAAGTGCAACACATTTACCTAAGAGGTGCTGCAGCTCTTCGATTGGACATCGCTCAGTGATTGCTCGCACCAAAGGTCAGGTACACATCATTGGCACAGGGCTACTAGGAACCAGTATCGGCCTATCCCTTCGCAACATTGGTGTTGATGTTTCCCTTGAAGATTCATCTCCGGCTATTCAATCTCTTGCAGCGGATTTTGGAGCAGGCCGAAGCCTGGTTCCAGGTGATGAAGTTGAGCTAGTCGTAGTTTGTGTTCCACCTGATGTAA
>JBIJAB010000013.1:0-14226 GCA_044345975.1 Rhodoluna sp. | reverse complement strand
CCTTACCTTCTATGAAACTCTAACTCTTCAACACCCGTTCAAGGACATGTACCGCTCTATGTTGCGAAACAACCCGAACATGAACCCCAAAGACACAAGAGTGATGCAGGAAATTACAAAGAACATGGAGTTCGATTTTGAACTTCTCACAGAAGATCAGCGGGCTTTGATTGAGCCAATGCTTCATCCCGATCAGTTGAAAAGACCTAGTGTAGATCAACTGATAGAGATAGCTGAAAGGCTAGTCACTCCTAACAACAGTTCACCTGAAATTTCTCTAGGCAACATCGCTTCTGACATATATGACAGTTGGGAGCAAATGGGCTCACACATTTCAAACCTGATAAAGAACCAAGGTCTTGCCCAAGCCCATATCGTTGTTGACGACACCGAACACCTCAGATTGTGGTTTAAAACCCAAACTTCTGGTGATCAAATCGCCATCTATTGCCCCACTCCAAAAAACACAATCGCTCTTGGCAAACTAGGTTGGAAACCCGAGGCAAACGGTATGCACCTCAAGGAAGTTAACCACTCGGTAGAAGAGGTCACTGAAGCAATCTTGAAAGCCATGAAGATAGGTTTGTCCCTCAAACCACCTGTTTCTGTGACTCGAGGACATAGCTCCTAAAGCGGAATAGTTGCCACAGAATCCGGCTTTGCGTGTAGCAGCAGAATTCGTTCAGGTTTCTTTCCAGTCAGTGCTTCTAAGATGATCGCGTAAGCGCCTAGCTGCTGGCTGTAGTGCAGTAGTTGCTCACCCAGAATCTCTTTGTCTGTTTTGTAATCGACCAGGACATAACCACCTTTAGGCGACTTGTAAACAAGATCGGCGAAGCCCTCTGCGACTTTGATGTCGTCATCAGGATCGGTAATAGCCAGATGCAGTTCTGGGTATCGCTCATCAGATGCCAGAGCTTCTAAGACCACCTCCGATGTCAGCAGGAGTTTTACTCTGCGTTCCAGATCAGGTAGAAACTCAATTGCGTTCTCTTCAGCAGCCTTGCTGTTGATAAAGTCCGTCAGTAGCTCTTCGTCAGGAACGGCTCCGTGTTGAATAATCAAGTCCATGATTCCATGCAGGGCCCGCCCAAACGGCCTGCCGTCACGTTGACGCTTTATCAGTGCAGAGCCTGATTCCTCGCTATCTTCAATTCGGAAATCTGCAGTTTCCTTAGGCTTAGTTAGACCTGGCAACTTGATTTTGGCAAACACATTCATTTCAGTTGCACCGTCGGACGAAGGTGATACAACACGACGAATAGTGGATGCAGCAATCTGATCACTGTAATCCATGCTCAGGTTTTCTACATACCTCAGGCCATCACCTGAATCTCTTTGCCCATCAAATGGCTCTAACTTAAGAGACTCTGATTTATCAAAAGGTAGTTCAGTTTGGGCTGACGCGAATGCAGCTAGAGCTTCGATTAACTGCCTTGATCTAGGAACTTTACCTCCTGATGGTGGGCCAACAGCCGAAACAACCAGGTGATCCTGGGCTCTTGTCATGGCAACATACATGAGCCTGTTTTCTTCCTGCTTCTGATCCAACTTGTGCTCACCATTAGCTAGAGCACTGTAGCCAGTACTCTGAATAGCCTTATCTTGAGAATTCTTTCCAAGATTGAACTCGATTTCACCCGCTCTTGAAATGAGCATTGTTTCAGGGATGTTGCTCTTTTGTGAAGCGACTCCAGCAACAACTGTGATTGGGAACTCGAGCCCCTTAGCTGCGTGGATGGTCATGATTTGAACTGCATCAGCATTGAGCTCCGCTGGCAAAGGAAGAGAAATTCTTGACTTTTCATCCATCAAAACTTCTAACGCATCAACGTAATCCAGAAGACCTGTGTTGCCTTGGTTCTCCCAGTTGTAGGCATGGGTGACTAGCATCCGAAGAGCGCTTGCTTCAAACGATCCGTTAGTGTCAGCAATCAGGCTCTCAAAAATACCTTGCTTTTCGAGGATCAATTTCAAGGTTTGTGAAGGCCTTGTTAGTCCGCTGACTTTGCGGATTTCATAAATAGCATTTAAAGCCTCAGCCACTTTGCAATCACCAATAGCTCCACCTTCGGTTGACCAAGTGGCACCTTGTGTTGTGATGTAGGCATGAAGCTGATCATCGTTGAGACCGAAGATTGGACTCTTCAACGCAGCCATAAGCGCTAGCTCATCATCCGTGAGAGCGACTACCTTGAAGGTATTGATCAATCCGAGGATTAGTGGGAGTTCGAACAGGATGCCAGGATCAGCAGAACGATAAGGAATGTTCAGAGCATCAAGTGCCCGGGCAAGTTTACCGATGTGTGTTCGAACTGGCAGAAGGATACAAATGTCTCCAAAACTTGCTCTTCGGTTTTCGTCGTAAACACGTTTTCCTCCATCAGCTCGCTTGGTAATTGCATAGCCCTCTTGAACAGCTCGAAGAATTTCCGCTGCGACTTGCTTGAACTCGTGTTCCACGAGGCCTTCAAGTGGAGTTGGGTTTTGAATGATGACTACAGGTGGGCCCGGTTTGGAAATCTCAGGGGAATGGACCTCAACTAAGCCGTTGTATTCAACTCCCATGTAAAGAGGGTTCTCTGCACCATTCACCTCATCCACGAAAACCTTGTTAACAAAGTCCAGAATCGGATTGACAGTTCTAAAGTTGGACTTCAATTCGCAGACAGCCCCGAAACTACCTGAACCCTTAAAAAGGTCTTTCACTTTTAGGAATGTGTGAATATCGGCATTTCTGAATCGGTAAATTGACTGCTTTGGATCGCCCACTAGTACAAGAGATCCAGGTTCAGGTTCTTGAATCTTCTCTGGACTGACGATCATCTGAATAATGTCCCACTGAATTGGGTCTGTGTCTTGGAACTCGTCAACCACTAAGAGTTTGTAGCTGCTGGCGACCAAGAGGCGTAACTCGTCTTCATCACGAAGCAAATCTCTTGTAAACATCAGCAGGTCATCAAACTCGATTGAACCCTTGTTGCGTCTGTCAACTTGCTCTTCCTTGAGAGACTCAATTGCTAATTCAACGAAATGATAAGCCGCTCGCTCCCATTCCTGCTCAACTGCTTCGTTATTGATTTCAATAGACGCAACTCTCGCAAACTTGCTATCTAGCTCATCTACAAGAACTCTCATTTTGCGGATTGAGATTTCTTGGCTTCGAAGAGAGAGTTCCTCTTCGTCTGACAAAGCGTCCCATGCCTTCTCTGTTACTCGCTTTACTCTTTCTCTGCGCAAACTTGGTCCCGCGTCCTCGCTTGATACAGCGAAACCTACAGGCAACTTAGCGGCAATCGAATAGTCAGTAAGGACCCTCTTACAGAAGGAGTGAATAGTGCCGATGGCAGCAGAATCTACCTGATGAATGTACTCAGAGATTAAATCTGCAGCTTGCTGGTCTGCTGTGTCCTTTGTCTCGCTAAACACTTTACGGAATCTGTTCCTAAGCTCAGCGCCTGCTTTGTCGGTGAAAGTAATAGCTGCAACATTCATCATGTGAATGTCTCGATCATTCAGCAGGCGATCTACGATTCGTCTGACGATTGTTTCAGTTTTACCTGTACCTGCTCCTGCATCGATGAAGATGCTCTGGCTGTGGTCTTCGATTGCAGCTTTCCTAGCGGCAGCATCGGTAAGTTCAGTATTAGTCATCCTGTGGTTCTCCTTCTACAGTCTCTTGACCAGTGGCCGCAAGTGTGACAGCGATTCTCTTACAAACGTTGCAGTATGCGTGATCGCCTTGTAGGCCTCCGCCTGTTGGAATAAAGTCGCCTGAAATTCCTGAATCCTTCATGTTGCGCAAGGTCTTCATCAGGAAATCCTCTGGGTCATGAGCGTAAATGGCCTGTAGGAAGCTTGTTTCTCCTTCGTCGGGGATGAAAACGAAGAACACTTTGGCGTCTTCGGCTTTCTTGAAGCGAGCAAGAGCGACGCGTCGATAAATGATATCTTGGACAGTCTTCCTTTTCTTGGCCAGGCCACCTTGAGGTTGTATCTGCAACTTAGCTCTGAGGGACTTCAGCTTTCCAGTCTTGAAGTCCATAACGGCCGCAAAATTTTCGTCTGGAGAAACGTCAAGTCGGTCGATTGCTCCGCGAATATGATAGGTGTCAGAGTTTTCTTCATCAACAATAGAAAGTGCTACTTCGTCACCCTCATAACCGAATGAGAATTCAGGTTTATGAATGTGTAGTGCAGGACTTTGACGTAGCGTTGAAGGTTCCTCTTCAAAGAACATAGGAAGGGCACGAACAACTTGCTTCATGTGGAATTCGAAACTTCGACTCCAGCCTGCCTGACCACGGTTGATGAACAAGTAAAGATTCTTAAGGAAGTATTCGCTAATAAATAGCTCAGCTGAACCTTCTGCCCAATTCCCTCCTGCAGCTGGGGCTGTTCCGTTTTTAATGCAGTCGTTTACAAAGTTTTCCATTTGCTTGTGGAAATAGATACCGAACTTAGTTGGATTAAAGTCATCAAGATAGTCGGAGCGATCGTAGCTATTGAATTTGAGGATTCTAGTCATCAAGAACTCGTAGCGGCAAGTAATAAATGTGTCTATCGCGCTACTGGACAGTGGCTTCGAGTGAACTGGGCTCCAGACTGGTTTTAACTCGCTCGCGATTGTTAGTTTGCCGAAGTATTCATTGGCAGATGGATTTCTCCAAACCTCGAGCGATCGTCTAAATGTTGAGTGTTCTGTTGGCTTGAATTTTTCAAGTAACTGAGAATAGTCAGCTCTGCTGATAGGGGCTAGGGTGCCCGAACCCAAATCTAGGCTGAAAGAGTGTTCACGACCTTCGGCTTGAAAAACTCTAGGATTTGAAGGGTTCTTTTTGTCATTCAAATCCTGTCCAAGGAATCGGCTAGGTTCATTTTCGATTTTGGACTTAGTACCTCCACGTGGTCTGAAGACCACAACTGCTGGAGCAGCTTCAACTACGGAAGTGAGAGTGTCAGCCAGGGCATCTACTGCGTTTTCCTTGGACACTTTAGCCATTTGTACTTCATCAATGGCTTCAAGAAGATGTACTGGCAGATACGGATCTTCCTTGGTTACTGTTGGAAGCAAGCCTTCTGTGGCTCCCAAGATATAAACCTTGTCAAAGGTTAGAAAGGCAGCGGAAGAGATTGTGCCAACCATGACTCCTGTGCTCAGGTTGCCATGAGAGACCTGCTTGTCTCCTAACTTGTTTCTCACCATGTTTCTTAGATTCATAACCTCATTAACGAAGTTGAAGCTACCGATTCCTGACAGCAGTGGCTGCAGCTGTGTAAGTTCACCGAGTAGTAGAGCACGGAGCCTGCGCCAAGAGTCTTCTTCGACTGTTCCCTCAACGATTAACTCTGAGTTTGAATACATTAGTTCTAGGAGGGACCAGATGGTTTTTCCTAGTTCTTCCCAGTTCTTTGAGCTACCGATTAACTCAAACTGTCTTTCAAATGCCTCCAAGAATGGCTTTAGTTCGGACGCGATTGAGTTCTCTGGGTCAAAGTCATTTTCCGCTACATCATCCAGCACAGTAATCCATAAGGCACAGTCGGCGAAGAGTTCCTGTCTGCGAATCCATCTGCGAGCTTTCTCGAAGTCAAGACCCATCCCAGGAAGTGACAAATGCCCGTTTTCAATTAGCCTCATCAGTCTCGGTCGATCTAGGCCACTGAACTTATTGTTCCTTTCAGAAAGAACTTCAAGAACTAAATCAATACCCCTACAAATAGCTGAGCTTTGCAGATAGGTTCTACCTTTTCCATGCCACTGAATTCCTGCACCATCAAGCTCATCTCTTAGCTGATTGCCATACTCGGCTTCGTCTGGATAGAGAACAGCGATTCTGTCTGCTCTTACAGTCTTTAGAGACTGCATAAGGTCTCTCGCTAACATGGACACTTCTAAAGTTGGGTCAGGTGAGGAGATCAGAACGGCGTTCTCGTTAGAAAGAGGTTCGCGCTTTTCCTGAACGGTCTGCTCAAAGTTAATCACTCTCGTCTGAGTGTTTAACTTTTCAAGCAGTTTTACTAAAGAGTTTGCTGGGGCAGCAAGCAGGTTCAGCACGGTGCCGATTTGGCTGCTTAGAAATGCTTGGTTAGCGTCAGTAATCTTTTCAATAAGTTCATGGCAAACTGTCGCAGCGTTGTCTAACTTAATGTAATTTCTTGCCGCCAGGATCAAACCAAACACATACTTCTGCGTTGAAGTAGAAGATTGGTTTTGAATCAAGGACTTGACAGACTCATCAGACACAAATTGTAGTTTTCTGAACACCTTGGCAACGGCTGAAGCCGTCGCCATAGATTGCTCTGAGTCGTCGCCAACTTGCTCTTGGTTCATCAAGAAGAAGATGACAGCTTCCAAGTATTCAGTTCTAGGTTCCCTGAAACTAACGTTCGGAAAGACACTGGCTAGTTTTGCAACTAGGTCAATCGGGGTCATCACGTTGAAATTGGCTATCGCTTTTGTTGATTTAGAGGCCGCAAGCTCAATTAGTTGCCTTCTAATCAAAGTTCCCTGTAACGGGTTATCTACAAGCAAAGTGACGGCAAGAAAGGGATTACTGGCTTTGGCCTCAAGAGTGGCCTCAAGAAGTTTGCTCTGAAGTTCATAGTTGTCGGAGTAAGTCACGTTTCCGAAAGATGTGATCGCCGCCATGTATTCCTAACCTTGAAACTTTCCGTTCCAATGTTGTCTCCGCACTGAATACCCTCCAGATTACAGCCAACCACCGACACAGGAGGGTGTCCTGGGCATTGGTACGCAAGTGTTCCCAAAAAGGTATCAAACAAGAGTCTGGGTGTCCGTTTCTTGGCTACAAACTCGGCTATTTCTGTTCAGCCTTGCAAAATTAGGATCTAGAGTTAAGGGCTGCTTCTAACTGTTCTAAGCCAAAGCTCTTGAGAGTTTCTATCACGCTCTCATGCGTTTTATCGTGCATCGCCATACAAGCCAGCAGGTACCAAGCAAACTGCCCAATAAATGGATGGGTTGATGAAGTGTGTATGTTGAGGGCTAAATGTTTTTGTTGTTCAGCACTTAGCTCTTCATATCGGATCCCCTCCCAGTAAGCCTCCCCTGTGACACTCAGTACATAGTAAAGGTTGTTTTCTCCAATCACCGGAAACAAAGTTGAGCTGTCTCTGATTTCTAAATCACTGTTTCTATAGCCAAAAGCGATAGCGTAACCGCTCACTTTTGCGGTTCGCTGGTTGGCCCTTTCATACTCCAGTTCTTCACAAATTTCTTCTAAGTCCATATTTTGTATGGCATCTTGTGCCTGTGGAGCAATCCAATCTAATTCTTCTTCGAAGTCACCAATTTCAGGTGTTCTTGTCAGCCAACCGATGTTTTCAGGAAAAGGCACCAGTGCTGTTGTCAGGAATTCATCCAAGTCCGGAACAACCCCTCCCATCCTGGCGTTCATGCGATCACCGTAGTAGTCATCCTGTTGGTATGAAAGATCAATGGCTCCTTGCAGCTCAAGATCGTGCCACATGTACTGGATAAAGAACCCCGAACACGCCAGAACCTCTCGGCAAGAGGGGTCAAAAGCCAAACTCTGGTTCAGTAAGTCTGATGAAAAGTTCCTTGTGAATTCCTCAAAATGCGAAGGAACAATGCTGTATCTCTCCAGCCAATAATTTCGCGCATCATGGGGCCCAAGAGGGGTTGGGTGAGTATCTAGCCACCGTTTGAACTGCTCATCAACATTCGGATTGTCGAGCATTGACACGTAAACCCCTGTGTAGCCAGGGCTTCTTCCTCCGGAACTGAATTTTCCCTCCAAGACTATTTCTCGCAGTGTTTCTTGGTTAGTCAACTCGCTTTTTATAATGGCAGTGATTTTCGTTGAGTCACCCATATGGTCACGCCAAGCATTCACGTCTTCTACACTCGCTGGGAAAACATCAGTCATAGTTGAACCTCTCGAACCTTAAGATCCTGCAATAAGACGTTCTAGCGTCTCTCGAGCATTAGAAACCTTGGTTTCACCGGACTCGTTGAGAAAAGCCTTGCCCGTTGACTGTAGCTCGGCATAGATAACCCCAAGTTTGATTTCTAAATCGGTGTCTTCATCTAGATCGACTAGCACACCAAGGTCGACAGCTTTCCGGAGTAAACCCAACAACTCTGCGTTCGCATTGTTATCCGTCATCGCTTTGCCTTTCTCAAGCTCCAATGTTAATGGAAAGCCTAGTGCAGGTGGTTACATTCAGGAACATCACACACTATGTAAACTGATGCCTAAGGAGAAGCCATGGACTTGAAGCCCGCATTCAGTTTGTTTGAGAAATACTCTTTAGTGATCCTCACTTATGGAGCTTTTGAGTTTCTAGCTGAGGACGAAGTGGCTAACACAGATGCTTCTTTAGTGTGGAGCTCATGTTCATTTGATGATGGTGGACACATCATCAATGGCTATTCCGAAAGCAGCGCTGTGGACTGGTATCTCAAGTCTTCAAAGCCTTGGGATCTTGAACCTTTTGACATAGACGTCATTGAAGTCTGTTGCTTCGAGTGCACAGACTGTGGCGGTGAATCGGACTGCTCCAAATGCGATGAAGACAACATGACAGAAATCGATTTCGACTTGTACTTAGCGTCAACACCCATTCCCGAAAGAAATGCAGAAACGTTGTGGGAATCCAGAAAGCCTTATGGATTTGACTACGAAACTGGCTAATCCACACTTTGAAATAGTTTCGCAAGCTCGCTTGGGTATCGGCAATAGCGAAAAGCGTTAGATAGAGTTAGGTCCATGGTTCCAAATGGAGCCAGAGGGGTTGAAATAAATAGTTTGGAGTGTAGATGTCTAAAGATACTAATGCTGAAGGTTTCCTTGTACTTGAAAACTTAAGTTCGGAAGAAAGACTCGAACTTATTCACTCCATTAGGAGTTATCTTCAAGAAGCGAGAAGTATTTGGGAAAGAGATTTTGAAACAGAGCATTTAGACATCTCTGATCTAGATGAATTAGATCCCTCATATTTAGAAATGATGAGCCGAGTTGAAGCTGCAGAGGATGGGTTTATTTGGACTCAGATAAATGACACTTGGCATGACTTTACACAGGCCATTTACCCCCTGGAGAACCTCGGGCCAATTTGGCTTTCGGGTGAAATGATTGTGCCAGGCTTTGAATCGACGGCGGGGGGAATCAGAAGTGAAATAGTTGGTTACCATCTAGCACGAAACCCCAGACAAAATATTGCGGGTACAGATTTTTTGAACTTTATGTCCAAAAATGTTCCTGCTAGTGATTTGGAAAACTACAGGTCTAGAGCTCCATATGTTTGGGTTTGGGCCGAGTTTGACTGCCCATTTTGCGAACAAGACTTAGATTGCACAGGTGATGAAGACTTCACTTCTGGATCAATTGAGCATTCAGGTGGAAGCATCACATTTGCCAACTAGGCGTTGTGCAATTTGACCTTCGGTTTAGTTTCAGAGGCTCAGGTGGCCTCAGGTTGGATCCGCTTAAGGTCCTCTTCTCTTGCTGGCCTAATGCTATAAATATCCAAAGATTCAACTTCGTACTCATCGCCTATGTTATTCATTTCAAAGTAAAGAATGTCGGATGCTGAAGCAGCAACTAGATTGCGAGCATCGTCTTCAGAGGCCGACTCAACAATAAGTACAAAATCAGCTACTGCCCGGAACTCAACTTCGGCTCCCCAGCTTTCAACAGGATAATCAAAGTCAAACGGCTCTAACTTAAACCCTTTCGAGGATTCGTGAAAACCATTTTCATACTCCTCGTAATCCATAGTTCTTGAGAATGGCGTGTTCTCTATTTCTTCTGACCGTATACACAGAGGAGGAGCTATCTCTGCGTAGTACCTTCGCGCCAGGAGGGCATTTAGGGAGTCCATGTCCCTGTGCATGTTTATTACTTCAGCGCTGTATTCGGTGGCGCAGATTTCACTGGTCGCTTGGAGGTTGACAAGGTAGAGCATGGTTAGGTCCCAACTACAAAGAGTGATTCACACTTACGATGATTGTACTCGGGGTGCTCAGGTGATGTTAGGTCTATTGAGGCATCCTGCCAAACTTTAGATCCACACGGGTTTTCCTCAAGTTTGGCTTTCATCAATCTTCGCTACTAGTATTTTTGGCATCTTTCTCAGCTCTGGCTTTTCTATAAAGCTGACCAAATGTCATGCGGCCTGGAATGACTGGCTTATCTTTATCCCGTTCCAGCCAAGATAAGTTGCGATTATTCCATGCTTCTTGAGTGATTTCCACATCCATGTCTACTCTTGAGTCAAACATGTCACGTTCTTTTGGATCTAGGTTTAGAAACTCAATGGCCTTGGCGTAATAAGGGACTTTGTCTTTGACGCCTTTGGTTTTTAAAACAGCGACGCGTTGCTTATTGCAGTTATCGGCTAAGTCAGCGATTTTCACAAGGCGAGCAAGTTTGTTTGACTTTATGGCTACGTAGTAAGGGTCTTCACTTGGCTCGTCAACTTTAGTGGCGGAGTCGTTTTTGCTGAGCAGTTCGACAATCTCTACAACCTCTTGGGAAACTCCCCAACCGATCAGGTCATCACTAAAAATCTGTGGAAACCCATTTGTCCCCGAATCCTCAAGGACATCGTGCAGCCAGGCAGCCTGCACTGCTACTTCTGCTTCTGCTGCACTGAATCGTTCATTCAATTCAGACAGCATGAGTGAGGCAAAGAATGAAACTCTTCGAGGGTGACCGATGTAAGGATTCTGGGCTTTATCGAACTGAGCAGCGTGAACCATGTCTGCAATAGCTGCTGGACGTTCAGATGAGTTGAGTGCCTGAATCGTGGCAATCTTTTCCTCTAGTTCTTGACTGAATCTTTCAATCATCTCGAGCTCCTGACTTTTCTGCGGGTACCTGTTAAATCGCTCATTTTCGTTCCTGTCCAAAGTAAAACACATCGACCTTCATCCTGCTGACGTCCAAGTGCTTCTGGACTAGCCGTAGCTTTTTATGATTCTTGATCCATCACACATGGACTTGTCATAGCCTGAGGAACCTAAATCAAATTGGTTCTTTGCCACAGTAAAACATGTCAACTCTGTGTTTGCAGGACTTATCGAAGACTATCCAACTTCCCTTTTTGGCTTGCATGGCAGCTTTAGTGTGTGGGTCGCACATGAATTCATAGAGATTGCATTCTGGGCAGATCAAGCGGTGAGTTGCTTTACCATCACAATCTACGTAATCGCAGGTGACGTTGAAATCGAGATGATCGATAACCGACGTGTCATCTAGAGTGTTGGTTTTGCCCATTTACTTCCTATCGCCAGTAAAGCCTAAGACGATTTTGCTACTCGCCAGATCAGTTTCGAAAATGACTTCTACTTATTCTGGCCTTGTTTTGTTATGCAAATCTTCAAGGCTCTCAAAGCCTTGGTCTTCTACTTTTAGCCCTTCTACAAGCAGCTCAAATGCTTCGTCAATAAGGTCATTTAGTCTTTCATTGTCGTAGTCAATGGCGATGATATTGCTGTTTATCGCATACGCAAGGGGTAGAGCCAAGTCGCAGTACTCAACAAATTCTGTAAACTCAGGATCCTGACCCCATTTAATCCATAAATCCGCGAGTATCTCACAGCGCTTATTTAGTGGGGTGACTCTGGTTTCCTCTGACATTGGATACCTCTTTCTCCTTAAAGTTCAGGCGTCACTCATAACCCTATTTCAGGTTAGCTGGAAAGTTTTATCACTTCACCGACTCTGAATCTTCGGCTTGGGAGTGAGAAAAGTTTAACCCTGACTAAATCTTCTCAACTGCACAGTCCATCTGTTGGACAGTGTGTAGGCAGGTGCAATTGAAGATTAGTGTTTCACCAAAAGGAGCCCTTTTCACCTCAAGCGTGTGGTTGTCACACTGCAACTCTTTGGCGGAGCAAATCGGGCAGATAATCCAGTAAGTAGCAGGAATAGAGCAGCCACTCCATTCACACTGCTTATCCACAGGGGTCTCTCGGAGGAATACCATCGGTTGTAAGAGAGTTGTTCCTTCATGCCTAGTCATTTAGAGAACCCTCTCTTTCTTCGTACATGAGGTTCAAAGGGTGTGATCCCTTGATTCCAAAGATGGCAGCTTTTCTGTTGTTTCCACTTGCTGCGTATCTTTCTAAGATGTCCAAGCCGTAGACAAACTCGTGTTGGCCAACATTTGAGCCGAAGAAGTACTTGGCACCTGGCACACCTGGTTCGATGCCGTAGATCATCGAGAGCAAGAGTAGGGTTAGCTCTACAAGATCTTCAGGATTCGCATCTCCATCAAATACCCGGACAAACTTCCTGTTACTTGTATCTGCCATCTCAGATGGGTCAATAGTGATTTCGCCATCTTCGTTTCTAGGCACTCTAAAGTCCATAAACTCCATGGACTGGTAGTGCTCAAGAGTAAGAGGAGACGCAAGGTCAGCGTTTGCGAAAGCAGTGACCAGAATGTGTCCATTGGAAAGATAGATGACTTTGACTGTTGGTCCACGCTTAGTATCAAATCTTTTGTACTTCGCTGAGTAGGCGTGGATAGAGATTTCATTTCCTAATCGTTTCTCGTGCAGAGCCGATAGCACTTGTGCTAACGGAAGCCAGTTCTCACCTAAAAACGGATTCTGAATAATGTTTTTCATCTTTTGCCCTTTCTATCTTTATTCTTCGGATTAGCCTTGTCGCCAGAAATCTAGATCGGTTTTCTCCAGTAACCAGTTCTCAAATCTTGAGTTACTCAAAGCCGCTTCACATCGCTTGTCACGAATTAGTCTGATTGCTTCCTCTGGTGAGTGACCATCGCGAATCAACACCAATGCGGTCACGAGACCAGAGCGGTTGATTCCCGCCTGGCATCGAACAAGAACCTTTTTCCCGCTCTTCCAGTCAGCATGAGCTTCTCTGACCATGAAGAACAGGTCTTGTTCTGGATCAAAATCTGACATGTCACCATCATGGAAAGCGAAACGAATCTCCTTGACGCTTCTGCCAACTGCATTAGCTGCAGAGTATAAAGTCGCAACAGTGTCGAAGTGCTTCTTAGTTACTTGCCCTGTCGAGAGTTGTTCAAGCATTCTGTTGATCTCATAGCGACTAGGTGATTCTCTTAGATAAGCTCCCATGGTGTCGCTGTCGTCAGTGCCACCTTGGTATAACCCAGGTGCAACTTCATTCCAGAGTTCAACTGGATAATAGTTCTTGTTCATATTCATGCTGCTTTCTAAATCTTTTTTATTGGTTCGGTTAGGCATTCACACTGTTGGACCTGGTGATAGCAACTGCGATCAAAGACGACGGTTTCGCCGATTGGAGCTTTGCGAATCATCAGAGAGTGTTCCTCGCACTGCACCTCACGAGCCGAGCACGCAGGACATATCAACCAAAACTCTGCTGGCTTCTTGCATGTCTCCCACTCACAAGGCGTGTCTTGATTTTCTAGATTCTGATTCTCAAGAACAATCTCAAGGGATGTGCTTTCAAGATCTATCGTCGATCCAAAAGGTTTATGCTGCATGAGCTTGGTCGCTTTCCCCCGAACCAAAGGCAGCACTGACTTCGCTGAAGATTGTCTCAACAACAAGGGCCCAAGTCTCTGGAGTTTCCTTTAGAGGTTGGTAGCCACCGGCTCCACCGATAATCACACGACCATTTGCGTGCTTGATAGCCATCTCAGCAACCATTTCAGCTGCGTACTTGAAACCAGCTGCCGTGTAGTTTGAATCAACACCGATTGCATTTGCCCCGGTGTGACCGTCCGCTCCAGCAGCAAGCAAGATGACATCTGGTTGGTAGGCGTCAATGATTTCTCGGGCAGCATCGATTGCCTTCATGAAGACATCATCGCCATCACCGTTTCTAACGTTGAAGTTGTAGATCAGTTCGGCAAGGTGGTGATGTTCGAAGTTACTACTTTGTAGCCAGCTGTCAGTAGGGAAGATTCCACCGTTATGAATGCTGATACATGGGATTCCCGCACCCTTGAGCATGTGGGCAACACCATCTCCAGCATGTATATCCCAGTCCAGGTAAAGAACCTTTAGGCCCGCTGCCTTCAAAGTCTTGGCTGCGTAAGCCATGTCGTTGTATACACAGAAACCAGACGCCTGGGCATACTGGGCGTGATGCTTGGCGCCTTGAGGATTGAAAACAACTCTTGCCTTGCCAGAGAGAATGATCTCAACAGCCCTAATCGTGCCCTGGAACATTTGATAGGCGGTCTTACCCATGATTGGTCTGTTGCCAA
>JBIJAB010000101.1:0-3945 GCA_044345975.1 Rhodoluna sp. | reverse complement strand
CGTTCTCGTCAAGAGCGATGAACTTGAGGCCATTTGAATGTTTCGGTAAGCGAATGAGTGGTTGGAAGCTAAAGTCTTTTTCCTCAAAAGAAATCTTGTGATTCAGTATCTTGATTGAAGAGGATTCGATTGCTTCATCCCAAGCGACAAGAACTTCGTCTGGATTGCAGGTTTCAGGTGTTTGCCCGTTTAGTCCGGCAACGATTGCGTTGGTTGTTCCATGGCCTGGCCCGGTTGCACCGAGAGACCCGAATAGTTTGACGCTAACTCTATGAGTTCGCGTTAGCTTACCTTCAGCATCAACTGCTTCAGCAAAGAGCAACGCTGCTCTCATAGGTCCTACCGTATGCGAACTGGAAGGTCCGATTCCGATAGTGAATAAATCTAGCGCCGAGATGTAATCTGGCATGGTTTAAGCCTAACTAGATTAAAGAGCTAACTAGTTATTTAGAGCAGGTAGTTGTCTGAGCGTTTGTTCCCTGAGCCCACTCTGGGAGCGGTGTAACGGTCGGAGTTGGGGTAGGGGTTGGCTTAACTGAAGGAGTCTTAGTTGGAGTAGCACCTGGCTTAGTAGTTGCTGAAGGCTTTAGTGTTGGTGCTAGTTCTGAACCAACACCAGTGTTGTTCACTTCACCCAACACAAGAGGCTGATCGTTCTTCATCAAGTCAAAAAGGACCTGTGCTTTCTCGTAGTCAGGCTTCACTCTGCCCTGGTGAGGAGCAGGTAACCCATAAACAGAAGGAAGCTGTAAGAAAGTGATGTTCTTCATTGGGATATCTTTTAGTGCGTTAGCAACTCCCATTAGTGCTACTGGAGTTGAAAGAGTTTTGCTAATAGTCATATTTCTAGCCGCAGCTTGGGCAAGGCTGTATAGGGCCACAGGGTTATTCAAAATGTCTTTGCTCTTTAGTTTTCTAACTAGAGAGGTTAGGTATACCTGCTGGTTGCTGATACGACCTAGGTCTGATCCATCGCCAACACCGTGTCTGGTTCTAAGAAACTGCAGAGCCTGAACTCCCTGGAGAGTGTGAACACCCTTCTTGAGGTAGGTGTTGGTGTATTCGTCTTCAATGTCATTAGCAACACAAACTTCAACTCCACCGACAGCGTTAGAAAGTTCAATAACTCCAGCGAAGTCAACCATGGCTAAGTAAGGGATGTTTAGGCCAGTAAGCATTTCAACAGTTAGCAGTGTGCAGCCAGGACCACCATTAGCAATGGTTGCGTTGATCTGCCCTAGGGATTGTGGAAGGTAACCAGGACCACCAGAAGTACTAGGACATGCTGGCCATGGAATCATGGTGTCTCTTGGGAAAGAAAGAGCAACAGCATTCTTTCTGTTTGCTGCGATGTGCAAGAGAATAATCACGTCAGCAAGAACACCGCCGGTGTCACCAAAAGCTGAGTTACCTGCACCTTGTCTAGTGTCGCTACCAATAAGAAGAATGTCGATGGGACCATCGATTGGTGGAATGACTCGGTCCTTGCCATCTTGTCCGGGAACATCCACCTGACGTCTGCTTAGCTCTTCAGAAAGCTGGATGGCTGAAACAGTTGTAACTGTGAGAGTTGAAACAAGAACTACAACTAGGGCTTTACCAAGCACGCCGAGAATGGTTCGGGATCTACCTGCAGCGTGAATGTTGCCGTGTCGTGCAACTGCACGATCTAGCTTTAGTTGCTTCTTAGACTTCTCAGACAATTCCTTAACCCCTTTTGTGAGTTGGCTTGAGTCTTAGTTAGACAAAACTGGCGGAGGCCGTGGGATTCGAACCCACGGAACCTTTCAGTTCACTAGTTTTCAAGACTAGCTCCTTCGGCCGCTCGGACAGACCTCCGTTGGATAGTCTAACCAATTCTCGGTAGTTATAAAAGTACGCCTTGAACCTGCATTAGGGCTGTGAACTAGCTTTGAGAGTAAATGATACCTTCGAGGCCAGATAAAACCTTGGCAACACCATGTTCTTCGACTGCTGCGGTGACTATTTGAGCGGCCTGTTTAACTTCATCAGGACCCTGCCCCATAGCAAAAGATAGGCCTCCGCCTTCATTTGCCCACTCAAACATAGAGATATCGTTTCTACCATCGCCGATAGTGATTACTCTGTTTCTTGGGATTTCTAGTGCTTTTCTTCTCTGCTCTAATGCACTTGCCTTAGTAACACCCTGCGGAGAAATATCTAGCCAAGCTGTGTAACCAATTGCATATGAAACAGAGTGCAAACCAACTGATTCAACTATCTCTAGGAAATCATTTACATTCTGTTCTGGGGATAGCACTACAACTCTGCTCACTTCACCGTGCATTAGTTGATCAAGTGGAGTTTCAATATTCTCAGCACCTAGTGCATAGGAAGGAAAAGGTTTGTGGAATCTATATGTGCCATCAACATCTTCAACAGCAAAGTGTGCTTCTGGAAGTTTTTCAATTAGCTGACTAAGAACTGGTCCTGGATCAAATCCAATCACTTCCCGAACTACGTAGCCTTTGCTGTCTTCTTTATTGATTTCAATAGTCACAGCACCGTTAGAGCAAACTACGTGACCTGATTCAATACCGACATCCTGAACTACCGGTATTGCGTTGGCTGCGGCTCTTCCTGTTGCAACAACAACATGGTGACCTAGTTCACGAACACGAACAACCTCACGAATTACATCTGGTGCTAGATAGCCGTCGTCATGAACGAGGGTGCCATCAATGTCGATGGCTATCAGCCAAGGTTCGAAGCTCAACGCTTAGCTCTTCTTCACAGGTGAGATAACTTCAGCACCACCGAGGTAAGGCCTCAGTGCGACTGGGATACGAACTGAACCATCAGCTTGCTGGTGGTTCTCTAGAATCGCAACCAGCCATCTGGTTGTTGCCAAGGTTCCATTGAGGGTAGCGGCGATAGCTGTCTTGCCGTCTTCCTTTCTGTAACGAACGTTTAGGCGTCTGGCCTGGTAGGTAGTGCAGTTAGAGGTTGAGGTAAGTTCACGGTAAGTCTCCTGGGAAGGAACCCAAGCTTCAGCATCAAACTTACGAGCAGCACTAGAACCTAAATCTCCAGCAGCCGTGTCAATGACGCGGTAAGGAAGTTCGCATTTCTTAAGCATCTCTTCTTGCCAAGCTAGAAGTTTTGCATGTTCTTCATCAGCTTGCTCAGGAGTGACGTAAGAGAACATCTCTAGTTTGTTGAACTGGTGAACGCGAAGAATACCTTTGGTATCTTTACCGTGGCTACCGGCTTCTCTTCTGTAACAAGTTGACCAGCCCGCATATCTCTTTGGTCCATCGGTTAGATCAATGATTTCGTTGCTGTGATATCCAGCAAGAGCAACTTCACTTGTTCCAGTTAGATAAAGATCATCTGCAGGTAAGTAATAGATTTCATCAGAGTGCTCGCCAAGGAATCCGGTTCCTGCCATCACCTCTGGTTTAACAAGTGTTGGAGTAATAAGTGCTGTGAAGTTTGCATTAGCTGCTTGATCTAAAGCCAGGTTCATCAAAGCAAGTTCTAGCCTTGCTCCCCAACCTTTTAGGAAATAGAACCTTGAACCAGAAATCTTAACGCCACGTTCAATGTCAATCACATCGAGTAGTTCACCCAGTTCAGTGTGATCTCTTGGTGTGAAGTCAAATGTTGGCTTAGTTCCTTCTTCACGAATTACAACAAAGTCATCTTCGCCACCAACTGGAACACCTTCGGTTACTACGTTCTCAATCTTTAGAACAATAGTGTTCAGTTCGTTTTGGAAATCAACTGCTCTTTGCTCAGCAGCCTTTACTCCAGCTGCTAATTCTTGTCCTTCCGCAATTAGCTTGGCTCTCTCATCAGGAGAAGCACCTGCAACAAGTTTTGCTTTAGCGTTTTGCTCTGCTCTTAGGTTTTCGAATTCAGCTTGAGCTTTACGCCAGTTGTCATCAGCAATAGCAGCTTGGTCGACAAGATCTTCGCTTG
>JBIJAB010000099.1:0-3967 GCA_044345975.1 Rhodoluna sp. | reverse complement strand
TCACAAAGCCAGCAGCGAATACAGCTGCGACGGCGATCTTTGAAAACTTCATATTCTTCCTTTACTTCTTTGTATCTAGTTAATGTCTAAGGCCCCTAGTTTCTGACACTTCAAAGACGAAGACTTGCTTAAAGCCTAGGGGTAATCTACTAACAATGGGGTTGCGTTAAACTGTGAATCAAACTATTTATGCACGGAAAGTAAACATGCCAGAAGAAAAACTGCTTTGGTCCGAAGAGTTCACACAGGGTGAAGGCTCAGCCCCTAACCCTGAAATTTGGGGAAGAGATCTAGGTGATGGAACCTCACACGGCATACCTGGCTGGGGTAACAATGAGCTTCAGGTTTACACAAGTGAAAATGCGTTTGTGAATGCCGAAGGGCACCTCGAATTGGAGGCTCGCAGGATTACAGATAACTCTGCAGGGGATGCCTACTATGGCCCTGTCCAGTGGACCAGTGCTCGCCTTGTTACCAAGAACAAGCTTCATTTCCAGTACGGACGTCTAGTTATTAGAGCTATGGTTCCTGCAGGTGTTGGACTATGGCCTGCATTCTGGATGCTCGGGGACACCATGGATGTAGAAGGCTGGCCGCTAGCCGGCGAGATAGACATTATGGAATGGGTAGGTAAGGCACCACTAGAAGCACTAGGAACCCTTCACGGTCCTGGCTACTTTGGCGACAATGGTTGTGGCGGCAAACTGATCTTCGATGAAAGCCTTGCAGGGCAATGGCACGAATTCTCAATCAACTGGAAACCAGGTTCAATCTCTTGGTTCGTTGATGACAAGGAGTACTTCTCAGCTACCCCACAAAGTGTCAGCCCTAATCAATGGGTTTATGACCACCCTTTTTACATCCTGCTAAATCTTGCAGTGGGTGGAAACCTAGGCGGTCCACTGAGTCCTGATCTGCCTGATTCGAATAAGTTGTTAGTGGATTACATCAGATTTTATGAATTTGAGGGTTTTGGGACAGTTTCTCCAATTTAGTCTGCGAATATGTGTATAGTTTCTACATGTTCCCGATTATGTGTATAAAGTGTGTAGTGGGTGCAAGTGCATGGGGCTTCAAGGAGCAGGTGACTAACACTAAATGGTACAAAAGCAATCAGCAGAGAACGTAGAGTCCGCTTGGAAATGGTTCGTTTCTAAGTATGAGGCTAGAGGCTACCGGTCTCTAAACCAGTTCGCGATCGCAACTGGAATGCAGAAATCAAGCCTGAGCAGATATTTTCACCTAGAGCGTGAAATTCCATCAGGAACAGTCGGAAGACTTTGTCAGGAGCTAAAGGTATCTCCAGAAGAGCTACTTAAGGCCGTTGGAGCCTTGGGTTGGCCAGCTAAACCTAAGCGCAACCGCGGATAAGTAAGTTTCTGCCCACGGGCAGCACAGTTCGGCAATAGTCCGGATCTGACCACAGACGTATGACATGCTCAAATAATTCAGGCTTGAGGTGTTGTTTGCAGTTGTCACTAAATTCGTCAACACGTTTACCCATTTGAATAGTGATTCTCGGCCTATCGAGAGCGATCTCAGGCTCAGCTTTAGGAGCTTCTTCAGCAATAAGCTCTATTTCTACATCTTCCCAAGGCTTTAGGGGCAAAGCCTTGCCAGCAGCGGCCTCTTGGTCTTCAGGCCAGGCTGTGTGTAGGTGGGAAATGAGTTCTGGGTGAAGGATATCTTGGAAGTTCTCCTTGAAGGACCCATAGTCCAAGCCCACTGGAACGATAATTTTCATTCTCTTTGAATCCGGCCAGGAAACCCTTATTGGTGCTGATGCAGGCAATTCAAAAGAAGTGACGGTTTCCCCGCGTGATAGGAAGATCTCAGTGTGCATGCCGCCCCGTAATGTAGAGGTGTCAATATCCCCGATTGGAAACATCTTAAACATTATATGCTTAGCCACCGACATTAGTGACGATATAAGGGTTTTCGGGACTATTTAGAGACATGCGACAATAGAGGCATGACAAATAACACACACATAGCCACCATACACACCAACCACGGAGACATTAAGGTCAACCTTTTCGGCCTAGATGCTCCAGTAACCGTAGCTAACTTTGTTGGCCTCTCTGACGGCACTAAGGAGTGGACCCACCCTCGTACTGGAGTAAAGAACACTGATACTCCTCTATACAACGGTGTTGTATTCCACCGCATCATCCCAAACTTCATGATCCAGGGCGGAGACCCAACTGGTACTGGAATGGGTGGCCCAGGCTACAACTTCAATGATGAGATCAGCGAACAGAACTTCAATGACCCTTACAAGTTAGCTATGGCTAACGCAGGACCAGGTACCAACGGTTCTCAGTTCTTCATCACAGTTGCAGAGACCAATTGGCTTTACGGAAAGCACACTGTTTTTGGTGAAGTTGCTGACGAAGATTCAAAGAAGGTTGTCGACAAGATTGCAGCTGTGAAGACAGGGTTACAAGACAGGCCTCGTGAAGATGTTGTAATCAACAGCATCTCTATCGAAAAACTATAGGCATAGTGTCAGAACTAGATACTCGTTGTTACAGACACCCCGATCGTGAGACAGGGGTGTCTTGTCAACGATGCGAGAGATTTATTTGCGTTGACTGTTCAAGCCCAGGAGCAATTGGTTTTCTTTGCCCAGAGGATTCTAAAGATAGAGTAAAGATTCAGAAGGCGAGTTTCCAAAAGTCTTTGTTGAACGCAGCGCCAATCACGATGACTCTGATTGGCATAAATGTTTTGGTCTACGCAGCTCAACTTTTCGTTCCAGGCTTGACTAACTCTCTTCGTTACTCAAACGTTGGGAGCATTACTGATGAAGGAAGCTTGCTTCGTGTCTTCACATCTGGCTTCACTCATTCAGAGACTCAGATAACACACATACTTTTCAACATGTATTCATTGTTCGTGCTTGGAACTTTGCTTGAACCAATGATTGGAAAGATTAGATTCCTGGTTCTCTACTTCATGTCCATCTTCGGAGGAGGATTAGGTTTCCTGGTTCTCTCCACTTCATTTGCCAGCGTAGTTGGAGCAAGCGGAGCAGTATTTGGTTTGATGGGTGCTTACTTAGTGTTCTTAGTGAAGATGAAACTAAATGCAGGGCAGATGTATATCATCATCGGCATTAACTTGTTTGTTGGGTTCCTACCAGGCATAGCTTGGGAAGCTCACGTTGGTGGACTAATTGTTGGTGCAGCAGTTGGTTATGTTCTTGTCTCAACCAGAGATCGAGTGAAACAAAACATCCAAACGATGGCTCTTATTGGAATATCTATTGCACTGGTTGCAATCTGGATTATTGGTAATGCACCAATAAACAGTTTGTATAACTAATTACTTCCAGCGGGTTAGTAAACCGAAACCAACCATCATTAGACCAAAGCCTACGATGATGTTTCCTGCACCTAGGTTGATAGGTGTTCCTGAACCTAGTGGGTATAGAGTCTGGCTGATGTAGTAGACCATGATCCAAACTAGGCCGACAATTAGAAAAGTGATTGTCACAGGCAAGAACCAAGCAGGGTTGCCCTCTTTGTTCTTGGCTGCCTTAACTGACTCAGGGGCAGCAGGCTTGGCTGGACGCTTACGAAGCTTTGGGGTTTTCTTTTCGTTTTCAGACATTACTCAATACTATTACGAGAGACGCCTAAGCAAGTTAGTCTTGAATCCTTATGGTCAAGATATTGGTTTTAGATAACTACGATTCCTTTGTTTATACCCTCAACGGGTATTTGCAGCAGCTAGGTGCTAGCACTGAGGTGCTCAGAAATGACGTGGTTTCAGAGGCTGAACTACCTGAACTGCTGGCGAAATACGATGCAGTGTTAATCTCTCCAGGACCTGGCACACCAGCGGACGCAGGACTAAGCGTTCCAACCGTCAAGCAGGCTTTAATAACGGGTCAGCCAGTTTTTGGTGTTTGCCTAGGTCACCAAGCAATCGCGGAAGCCATGGGGGCAACTGTAACGAGTGC
>JBIJAB010000100.1:0-3967 GCA_044345975.1 Rhodoluna sp. | reverse complement strand
AGCTTTCCAGCATCCTCTTCCATGTGTGCTCGTTCAATCTGAACAGTGAACTTGTTACCACTAGGAACTTCAACGTCCAACTGACCTTCAAAAGCAATCGGGTCTCTGAACTGAGAGGTCTGGTAGTTCTTGGCTAGGTCTGGATAGAAGTAGTTCTTTCTCGAGAACCCGCCAGTTGGAGCAATAGAACAACCAAGAGCAAGACCTATAGAAATAGAAGATTCAACAGCCTTGCGGTTCACTACTGGTAGTGATCCAGGTAGACCGATACAGATTGGACATACGTTGGTGTTTGGCTCATCACCAAAGTCGTTCTTACATCCACAGAACATTTTGGTCTTGGTGTTTAGCTCAACGTGAACCTCAAGACCAATAACTACTTCATAAAGCTCTAGAGCCTTCTCGTAGTCCATAAGGTTTGCTTTAACCATTAGTTGACCTCCAATACTGGTGCGAAGTCCATCATGCGCTTACCCCATATGCCTTCAAGGATTCCTTCAAGAGCTGCTCCTACTTCATACAGAGCAGCATCTTTGTGAGCTGGTGCTAGGAACTGAATACCAACGGGAAGGTTATCCTCATCTGCCAGCCCAATAGGAACTGAGATACCAGGGATACCAGCAAGGTTGGCAGGGATAGTTGCGATGTCGTTTAGATACATAGCTAGTGGATCTGCTACCTTTTCACCGAACTTGAATGCTGTGGTTGGAGCAGTTGGTGAAACAAGAACATCTGCCTTAGCAAAGGCTGCATCAAAGTCTCTTTGGATAAGTGTCCTTACCTTTAGAGCAGCTCCATAGAACTTGTCGAATGATCCAGCAGATAGTGCATAGGTTCCAAGAATGATTCTTCTCTTCACTTCTGGACCAAAGCCTGCTTCACGGGTTGCTGCCATCACTCGTTCAATGGTTGGATTACCTTCAGGGGTCACTCGCATTCCAAAACGAACTGAGTCAAACTTTGCTAGGTTGCTTGATGCTTCCGCAGGAAGAATCAAGTAATAAGCATCAATCGCATACTCAAATGACGGACAGTCAACTTCAACAATCTCCGCTCCTGCGTCAGTTAGAAGTTTTAGTGCTTCAGCAAATCTGTTCTGAACACCCTGCTGAAAACCCGCACCTGAGAGTTGCTTGATGACACCAACCTTCTTGCCCTTTAGTGAACCATTCTTAGCAGCTTCAACCATTGAACCTAGGGAGTCCTTTAGTGAGGTGCTGTCTCTAGGGTCGTAACCACCTATGACATCTTGAAGAAGAGCTGCATCCAGAACGTTTCTGGCTACTGGACCAACCTGATCAAGGGAAGAAGCAAGAGCAATCAAACCGTATCTTGAAACAGCTCCATAGGTTGGCTTGATACCAACAGTTCCAGTAACAGCTCCCGGGAATCTAATTGATCCACCAGTGTCAGAACCAATCGCTAGAGGTGACTGGAAAGAAGAAACAACAGAAGATGAACCACCACCTGAGCCACCAGGGATTCTAGATAGATCCCACGGGTTCTTGCTTGGTCCGTATGCCGAGAACTCAGTTGATGACCCCATTGCGAATTCATCAAGGTTAGTTTTACCAAGAATAGGCATCATCTCATTGCGAAGCTTGGTAACCACCGTTGCGTCGTAAGGAGCTATCCAGCCCTCAAGAATCTTTGAACCTGCTGTTGTTGGAGCATCGGTTGTTGTGAGGTTATCTTTCACAGCAATAGGAACACCTGCTAGAAGTGGAAGCTTCTCTCCTGCTGCTCTTTTGCGGTCAACTTCTTTAGCAACTGCCAGAGCAGAGTCTGTTGAAAGGTGTAGGAATGAGTGGACTGAGTCGCCGACCTTAGAAATCTGATCGATGTGTGCCTGGGTAACCTCAACGGCACTGACTTCACCTTTGCCTAGAAGCTCGACTAGTTCAGAGGCGTTCTTTCTGATTAGCTCTGACATTTTCTACTCCTCATCCAAGATTGCTGCGACTCGGAAACGACCCTGACCCTGATCAGGGGCCCCTGAAAGGGCTTGTTCTTGGGTCAGAGAAGGCTCAATTTCATCTTCTCGGAAAACATTCGCCAGAGGAATTGGGTGGCTTGTAGCAGGGGTATTTTCATCGATAGCCGAAGAGATCTTGGCTACTGAATCAAGAATCACGCCGAGTTGTTCAGTAAAGCGAACGACTTCGGCTTCATCAAGCTCGATTCTGGCCAAATTGGCTAGATGACGCACTAAATCAGGGGTCACATCAGACATTGGGTTCCTCAAAACTGTTGTTGTAGGCAGTTGCTATAAGTATATCGGGGCTTACCCAATCTCGCTTACTGGACTAAACTTACATAGTTGCTCGGCCTTCACAAAAGGCCTTGAACTATGCATGTTTCAGGAGAATACACAAATGGCTGAAGAAGAGAACTTCGACAACGTTATGCGCGGTTACGACCGTGAAGAGTTTGACGTCGTTATGCGCGGTTACGACCGTGACCAGGTCGATAAGACTATGGAAGAGATGCGCCTTGAGATTGAACACCAGGCCACCTATAACGAGAAGGCAGCCAGTGAGATCTCTATCCTGAAAGCTGAAGTTGACAACCTAAAAGTTCAGCTAAAGACCGGTGGACCTAATGGATATGCAGCCCTAGGTGCTCAGTTCGAACAGACCCTAAGACTTGCTGAAGAGCAAGCCAAGAAGATGATTGCCGATGCTGGCCAGGACGCTCTTCGTATTCGTGAAGAAGCTAAGGGTGAAGCAGATGCCCTTAAGAGAGCTGCTAAAGACAAAGCCGATCGTGTTGTTCAAGAAGCTGAAATCAAGATGGAAGAAGCTCGTCTAGAAGCTGACCGCCGTCACGGAGAAATGCTGAACACTGCTTCTGCAAGCGTCAGCGAAGCTCAGGAAAGAATTCAAACTGCTCAGCGCGAAGCTGCTGCTATCAAATCTGATGGTGAGCGTTACGCAGCTGAACTTCGTTCACAGGTTCACCGCGAGACTGAAGAAGCAAGAGCACTTGCTACTGAACTGAGCCAGAGAACTGCTCAGGCAAGAGTTGACCTTGAAGCAGAACTAAAGGCTAAGCGCGATGAAGCAGAGCAAGAAGCTCTAAGAATTTACCAAACTGCAGTTGGTCAGGCTCAGGCAATCACTGAAGAAGCAAACCGCTCTCTTGCTGAGTCATCTGCAAGAGCATCTGAAATCCTTACTGAAGCAGAGCGTGTTTCAAGAGAAGCTCGTGCAACTCGTGATGAGATTCTTGCTGATTCCCAGAAGCGTTCAACCGACTTGATCAACCAGTCCCGTCGTCGTGCTGAGATTCTTTCTCGCAAGGCTCAGGGCTACGCTGAAAACGCAATCAAGGACAGCCGTGAGCGTCTAAACAGACTTTCAGAAGAACGAGAAGAAGTTGCTGACTTCCTAGACTCAATGAGCAAGTTGATGTCAACCGAAAGCATGGTTGCTGTTGACGAATCAGAGATCGACGAAGCTAAGTAACTAGTTCAGCTTTAGAGCGAACTCTTCTTCAGATATCACAGGAACACCTAAGGCTTCAGCCTTGGTTAGTTTAGAACCAGCATTAGCTCCCGCAACAACAAAGGCTGTGTTCTTGGAAACGCTTGATGCCGCCTTACCCCCATTAGAGATAATCAACTCTTCAATCTTTTCTCGGGTGTAACTCGCAAGTGTTCCTGTAACTACAATGCTCATACCTGTGAAGACACCATCGGCAACAACATTTGCACCAGGTCCAGCATGTCCAGGAATTTCTAGAAGAACACCTGATTTACGCCAAGACTCAACTAGTTCTTTATGCCAATCAACTTTTATCCATTCCAAAAGTGACTGAGCCAGAATGGTGCCAACACCGTCAACCTCGGATAGTTCCTGCTCGGTTGCATTGAAGATGTTATCGAGAGAACCAAAGTGAGTAGCTAGTGACCTAGCAGCAACAGGGCCCACGTGCCTAATGGAAAGACCGACGATGATTCTCCACA
>JBIJAB010000162.1:0-4001 GCA_044345975.1 Rhodoluna sp. | reverse complement strand
CCGCTGTTCTTGATGGTTCAGTTGTTGTGATATCAGCAGAGAGCAAGAGCGCTGAGGTTGTTGTGAGCGGAGCTGTTCCTTATGACATCACTGCTGGCATTAGCCAGTTAGGGCTTTCAGCTGAGTCTGTTCCTAACGAAGACTTTTCTGTATCTACTCTTACAAATACTTTTAGCAACTTGCCTTTCGGTGATTCAGAACTGTTCGTCAGAACTGGAAATGCTCTTGAGCCAGAAAGCATCTACGTTGCAACTGTGACACTTCGTGTGACTTCACTACTTTCTTCTTTGAAGATCAACAATGTTGAAACCGCAGATAGAACAACTGTTTTTCTTGACCCGAAAACTAAGAGCGTTGAAGTTGTTCCAGTGGCTGTTGACGAAAATGCGACAGTAACTGTCGCAGGTGCTTCAGGTCTGGTTGTTGGAGCCAACGAGCTAACAGTTACAGTTACTAACTCGAGCAACGTGACAGGCGTTTACACATTCATTCTTGAAGTTCCTGCATCTAATAACACAGCAGCTACTTTCAAAGTCGACGGTAAGTCAATCCTGAACGAAGGAAAGCACACAGTTCCTTTCGGAACAACAGAAGTTGCTTTTGAAGTAATTCCTGCTGATGTTGACGCAACTTTCTTTGTTTCCGGTGAACTTGATTTGCAGACCGGTGAAAATATTGTGTCTGTAACTGTTACTGCAGAAGATGCAGCAACTGTTCAGGACTATTCGTTCATTGTTGAGGTTCTAAGAAGCACTAACACTTCAGTGAACTCTATTTTGATCAATGGAATCACAGCTGTTGAAGGCGAAAGACTTGAGCTTGATTCTCGTAACACCGAAATTGCAGTTGATGTTGACACAGTTGACACCGACGCGACCGTAGCCGTTGTTGGAGACACTGAGCTAGTTGTTGGCGAAAACACTGTTTTGGTAACAGTAACCGCTGCTGACGAGCTAACTACTCAGACCTACACCTTTGTTGTGAACCTAGTTGTGAGCACAGATGCCTCTCTATCAACCTTCAACGTTGCTGGTATTGACGTTCAGGATGCGGACTTCGTGACCGTTCCTGCACTAACTACAGAGGTTGATGTCATTGTTGAAGTAACCGACCCAGACGCAACCTTTGTGATTGAAGGTGGATCTGAGCTGCTACCTGGTGACAACGACCTGAAGGTCATCGTTACAGCTTTTGATGGCGAAACAGTCCAGGAATACTTCGTAACCATTACTGTTCTTCCAAACACTGACACCACATTCACTTCTCTATCTGTCAATGGTGAAGAAGTTGAAGATGGTGGAACTGTTGAAGTTCCTGCCTTCACTGAAGAAGTTGAAGTAGATGTTGTTTTGAATGATGAGTTCGCGACATACATTGTTGACGGTAACGAAGGTTTGGTTGTTGGAGAAAACACCATCACCATTACTGTTACTGCAGCTGATGAACTAACCACCACTGATTACTTTGTGAATGTAGTAGTTGCTCTATCAAACGATGCAAGCATGGCTGACCTATCTATTCTTTTTGTAAGTCCAGACGGTGAAGCAAGTGCAAGCGTTGTTGATGGTGAGACAGTAGATCTTCCAGCTGGAACTAAAGAAGTAGAAGTTGTTGTTGAACCAACTGATTCAGAATCAACTTACGAAATCACTGGTGGAACCGATCTAGTTCTTGGTGAAAACATTTTGGAAGTTGTAGTTACTGCACCTGATGGTGAAGCAACTGAGACAACAACAGTTATCTTGAACGTTCTTCCTTCATCTGATGCAACCTTCTCTGGCATTACCGTAAATGGGCAAGCTTGGGTTGACGGTCAGAAGGTTGAAGTTGACGCAGGTGCTGTAAACGTAGTTGTTGCAAAGAACAACCAGTTCGCAACAGTGAAGGTAACTGGAAACGTAACCAACGCAATCGGTATTAGCGAGTTGCTAGTTGAAGTAACTGCTCAAGATGGAGAGTCAGTTGAAACTGCAACCATCTTGCTTTGGGCTTCAAGAGAAGTAACCGTAGTTCCTGACGCAATCGTCAATGATGGCAACCTAAGAGTTGGAACTTTCATTAAGTTGCCTCGTGCACAGTTCCCTAGAGATGCCAAGTTGTCATACACCTGGTTACGCGATGGTGAACCAATCGACGGTGCAGCTTCTTCTAAGTACCTAGTCAGCATTGATGACTTCGGTAAGGACATTCGTGCAGTTATTGATGTGACAACAAAGGGCACTGCCCCATACAACATCATTAGCAAGCCAGTTGCTATCGTTGAAGGTCTAATGACCAAGGCTCCATTCCCAACGATCAAGGGCAAGGCAGTAGTTGGAAGCACTCTAACCGCCGCTACCAAGGACTGGATGGACGGAACTGAGCTTGCTTACCAGTGGTACCGCGACGGTGAGACAATCTTCGGTTCAGAAGGCGACACCTACGAGCTAACTGGTGAAGATGGTGCAGCTCGAATCACTGTTGGAATCACTGGAACCCTAGAGGGTTACGAGACAACTGAGAAGTTCAGCAAGGGCGTAACTGTAGCTCTGGGAACTCTAAAGCCTTCAACTAGACCTTCTGTTTCTGGTTCATTTGTGACCGGTGGCACAGTAGAGGTCAATGTCGGGGACTGGGAGCAGGAAGTAGACATCTCTATTGACTGGATCCGCGATGGTGAAGTGTTCTACACAGGCCCAGCCGATGACAACCGCTATGAGTTCAACTTGGATGAATTTGGTACCAAGATTGGTATGCGAGTCGTAGTGATGGCAGCTGGTTACAAGACCTTCACTCACGTAGTAAAGGCCCGTCAAATCAAGGCTGGAACTGTTGCTAACCCTGGTGTTCCTTCAGTTACAGGCGACCCGATTCTAGGCGAAACCCTGAGCGTTGACACTGGCGAATACCCAGAAGGCGCTGAGTTTACCTACATCTGGAAGCGTAACGACAAGGTGATTACTGGAGCTACCGATGCTCTATACACCCCAACCGTTAGAGATCTAAACGCATCCATTTCCGTCAGGATGACCGCAATCATCCCTGGCTACAAGACCACAGTTGCTGAATCTTCTGGAGTTACCGTAACTCGAGCTAGATAAAGCCAAGTGATAGGTTGAGACCTGCTCCTGGGAGAGCAGGTCTCTCTATTTAAGGCGTTTTGAGGATTTTCTTCAATATTTATCTTGCATATAGCTATTTGACCCCTATAAGATAGAGGTTTGCTCCCCAACAACTCGCAAGCATATTCTGGCTGCGCATTTTGTACGCATATTTTGGCGACAAAGTTAGGGACTAATCCCATAGACCGTTCTAAATAAGTAAACCGCCTTTGAAGGGATCATCTTGGCCGCCAAGAAAACCACCAAAAACATTCGTTCAGCACAACGTCTTTCTTTTGCGAAGACTCGTGAACCAATCGAATTACCAAATCTTCTAACCCTGCAGACTGAGAGCTTTGAATGGCTCGTCGGCGATAAGTCATGGAGAGACAAGGTTGGCCCAGATGCCAAGACTGGTCTTGAGGAAGTATTCGAGGAGCTATCTCCGATCGAAGACAACCCGAACAACCCGTCAGAGGCAAAGATGGGTCTTGAGTTCAAGGCCCCTACTTTGGATGACCCAACTTACACTCCTGACCAGTGCAAGGTTAAGGGCAAGACATATGCTCGTCCTTTGTATATCAAGGCAGAGTTCACAAACTACAAGACTGGTGAAATAAAGAGCCAGACCGTGTTCATGGGTGAATTCCCAATCATGACCAATGAAGGTACCTTCATTGTTAATGGAACAGAGCGTGTAGTTGTTTCTCAGCTAGTTCGTTCTCCTGGTGTTTACTTCTCTGTGTCAACTAACACCACAGGTAACTTGGATGTTAGAAACAACAAGGCTCAGATCATTCCTTCAAGAGGTTCTTACCTAGAGTTCCTAACCGAATGGGTTAAAGATGACCGTAAGTCAGTTTCTCGTTTCGGTAGACCAATTCTTCAGGTTGCCGTTGATCGCAAGACTAAGGTCTCTGC
>JBIJAB010000098.1:0-4028 GCA_044345975.1 Rhodoluna sp. | reverse complement strand
CTGCTGCATACATACGCTCTTCAACGTCGATGGTTAGCGGGAAAAAGTCGAACATATCCTTAGGTGTCTTGCTAGCTGTTGTGGCTGAGAAGAGCATTGTCTCTCCGTCAATGTATACAGCTGCGGCCCCTTGAGCCTGCTGAGCCAAACGGCCTGTTTCGAAACGAATAACACGCTTACCGTGCTTACCGTTATCGATGATTACTTCTTGTGCTTTAATTTCTGGACCTTCCATGGTCCCTCCTCTGTTTTTTATTCATACGAAAGCGCATGGCAAAGCCATCTAATGATTACTTTTCATGCACTTGAGCCCCCGCGACAAAATTTCTGCCCGTTTTTTTATTTGAGGGATGAGCTGGACAACAGTAGAAAAGCTTGGGAAATACGCCCAAGGTTCACAACCGATGACCAGCAAACCTGCCGTTTTGACTCGCTTAAAGCCTAACAGAGGCCCCGACATTCACCTATAGGTTGAATGTTTTGTGAAGAGAAAAGCACTAAACGGTTGGATTCTCGAGGTTTTTGGGTGGAACACGCTTGTTACCTTCTTCAAAGCTCTTTGATTTACGAGTCGTGAAGAATCCCCAAACGAGTAGAAAAGATCCCGCCATGTATAACATCGAGAGAACCATGGTCCAAAAGCCTGCGATTAGCTCATCTCTCGCCAGGCTCAATTGAGTATTAGCCTCATCTACATCGCCTGCCAGAATGCTAAATCCAGCGCCTAACCCAAGTCTGAAAATTGCCCCGTAGTAAAAGGCCGCCCCAATGAGGAATGGGATGATTGCAGGCACCTTGAGTAGAAGCCACGCCCAGGAGTACCCTGCATCTCTCAGTCGTCGAACCGTGACTGTGAGAGTTGGAAGAAACAATGCGATTACTTGAACAGCCCATAAGGCCACCCACTCACTAACCAGATATCCAATCACTGCAAGCAGAATGTTGAACACAAACCAGTACCAGTACTCAGGTCTTGTAGCTGTGCCTGTGAAGACAAAATAGTTTTTGAATCCAGATCGGATTGCCCAAATAAACTTCATGTTCACTCCCAAAAACACTTATGAGCAAATCATAGGACCTTAATCAGGTTCGCCCTAAAAACTAGTTGAAAACTAACCCTAGAGACCAATTGAATCTGGACCCTTAGGAGCCACACGTTTGTTTCCCTGTTCAAAAGTCTTAGGTCTCTGGATAGGAAAGATGACGTTCACAACTAAACTGCTTACCAACAAAACCAGCCCACTGAATAGCAGAATCAGTGAAGCTTCAATCACAACTTCATTACCCATCAAAGAAGTGATGACCGCCTCATCGATATACTCCGGGTTATCTGCAACTTGCTCAAGAATTCCAAGCATTATGAATTCGTTCACAAGGATGACCAATCCATACACAAACACAACAAAGGCAGGCAATGGAAGGAGAATCCAGGTCCATGAGTAACCTGAATCTCTAAGCCTTCTAACTGTCACAGCAAGTGAAGGCAATAGGGTTGCTAGCGAGAATACAAGCTGCAGAGTTCCTGTTGGATCAATTGCAGAAACAACTAGGTTTACCAAGAAGGTAAAGAGAACCCAGTACCAATACTCCGGGCGGCTGGCTGTCCCTGTGAAGACTGTATAATTCTTGAATCCGGCTTTGATTGCTCCGACGAAATCCATTTGAATCCCCTTCTTGATTATTGCTATAAAAAAATACTACGCCCCTAAAGCAAAAAGCCACCTCCGAAGAGATGGCTTTTTGATGAAAAACAATTAGCGACGAAGACCTAGCTTCTCGATTAGAGAACGGTAACGTGCGATGTCAACCTTCTGTAGGTAACCAAGAAGACGACGTCTCTGACCTACCATTAGCAACAATCCACGACGGCTGTGGTGGTCGTGCTTGTGGTCCTTTAGGTGCTCTGTTAGCTCTTTGATGGTCTCAGTTAGAACGGCTACCTGAACCTCCGGAGAACCAGTGTCACCTGGGTGAGTTGCGTACTCTTTGATAATTGCTGTTTTCTTTGATGCGTCCAGTGCCATTTTTATGTCCTCTCGGGGCTCGCTGCGCGGCGCAATAAACATGGTGTCTAAAGCTCTTGAAGATCCGCGGCCGGTTCACGGCAACCTGACAAGCATAGCCAAGAATGGGCATAACTTCTAGTTGAGCCTCGAATTAGGACAGCAGAGCCCTGATTTTGTCTAAGTCGCGGTTGATTTCAGCCACTAATGACTCGACCCCATCAAATTTGGCTGCATGCCTAATGAAATCAACATACTCAAGAGTTATTACCTTGTCATACAGGTCTAAACCTTGCTGATCAATGACGTGGGCCTCAACTAGCCTAGGCACTGCTTCAAATGTCTCATTGATTCCAACCGATAGAGCAGTCATATAACGCTCACCATCGACATAGAGCCAGCCAGCATAGACACCGTCTAATGGCAGGAAGCCTTCAGCTGAGCGGGACATGTTGGCTGTTGGGAAGCCAATTTGTCTGCCAATCTTTAGGCCATGCTCGATAATCCCTCGGGTTGTATGTAATCTGCCTAGTAACTTGGCAGCGGAAATTACATTGCCCTCTAGTAACAGCGATCTAATTTTGCTGGTTGAAACCACTTCCCCATCGACTAGATAGTTCGGGATTACTTTCACCATGAAGCCCAGTTGAACTCCAAGATTTCTCAGAGTCTCAACATCGCCTTGCTGGTCCACTCCAAATCTGAAGCCTTCACCAATAGTCACAATTCTTGCCTTGAGTGCATCAACTAGAACTGTCTTCACAAACTGTTCTGGGGTTAGCTTCGATAAGTACTCATCGAATGGCAAATTCAAAACAAGCTCAATGCCTGCTTCTTCGAGTAACTCAGCTTTTTGCATAGGCCCGATCAGAGCCTGAGGTTCTGTGCCGGGGCTCAGAATTGAATGCGGGTGTCTGTCAAAGGTAACTACTACGGGAATCAGTGAATGTTCTTCGGCGGACTCAATAGTTTCTGCAATTAGTTGTTGGTGACCTAAATGAATGCCATCAAATTTGCCTATAGTTACCGAAGACTCTGGAAGTCCCGCTGGAATCTCACTTGTTGATCCAACAGTAATCATCATCTAACCTTCCTGATCCACCACAAACCGAACACTGGAAGAGCTAATGGAATAAATGCGTATCCCATTCCAAAGTAGGACCAAACACTCGGGTGGGCAAAAAGCGATGGAATGAAAATGCTTAGCGAGCCAACAACCAGAACTCCAACAAGTTCGAACATCAATGTTTTATGAGCCAATCCGTACTGACCTTTAGCCAAGGCGATGGTTGCAACAACATAGACAATGGCGGCAACAAGGCTCAATAAGTATGCAAGAGGAGCTTCATCAAATTTACGAAGTATTTGATAGATGGCCCTGACTGAAGCTGATAAGGCAAATACTCCATAGATGGCAATTACAAGTGTGCCAACGCCTCTACCCTGAAGATTGGACCTCATAGGCTAAAGCCTAACTTGTCGAGGGTAAAGAACTAAAAGCACTAAACCGAAAACCTAATTCCAGTCCAGATTTGCCACATTCGTACCAACATGATTGCAACTGTTAGACCTGCAACACCTAAAACCAAGGTTGACCATCGAGTTCTTTCCAGAACTGCCCAGGCTATGGCAGCTGGTGGGACAATCAAAGCAGTGACTATGTACCCAAAGAACTCGACGGTATCCCCCTTGGCTTGGTTACCCGTTGCCACTAAAGCTATAGATACTGCTAACTGAACCAATAGGAAGCCTTCGATTACGGCAACTGATCCAACGCTCCACCAAGATGGTGGACGTCTAATTAGCCCCAGAAAGATTGCAAAGAGGCCAACAACTGCGGCAAAAACGGCCTGAAACTGATATGCCCACTCAAACATTTGTCTCTCCATCGTTGAATACCACTAATGACTTGAGGCTTTGGCTTCCAGCTGGTTCTGCAACAGCAACTAGGAGATCTTCATAAATTAGAGCGGTGACACAGGCAATTGCTTTTGCCACACGCTTTCCCTGTCTCAATGCCAGAGC
>JBIJAB010000097.1:0-4117 GCA_044345975.1 Rhodoluna sp. | reverse complement strand
TCTCTTTGAAGTAGTTGATGTCAACGTTGAAGCAGATATCAGCAAAGTCAATAGGCACTAACTCTGCATCATCAGCCAACACCTGATTTGACTCGATTACGCTAGCGAAAGTGTTGTCGATTCCAAATGCGACATCTGCGATAGGAGCATCTTTAGACAGAACAAGTTTTCCTGTCATCTCTCCAGCGTCTCCCGCTTTAACTATCGCTAGGTCGATACCGCTGGTCTCTTTGAACTCTGCGATTAGCTCTTCACTCATCACAAAAGAGTCATGGGCAACGAGAGTTACTTTGGAGTTATCTGTTGTATTAGTGCAGGCGGTTAGGCCAAGTGCTAGAGCAACGATGAATAGGGCAAATATGCGTTTCATTATTTTCCTTCCTACGCCGGCATGATCCGGATCAGGTTTGACGGTATTTGGCAGTAGCCTCATCTCAGTCCGATGCTTCGGACTCCCGTGTATTAAAAGGATAAACCCTTGGCACCAGTTTCTGGAACCAAGGGTTTACTACTAGTTCTTTACTGCATACCCGCTGCAGCTTGTTCAGCCTTTTCCTGAACACCAGACTTGGTGCGAAGGGCTAGCTCCTTGATAAACAAGGACACTATGAAGGCAGCCACGACAACTACAGTTGCACTTACGAACACACCTGCTGTTGACTCAGCAAAGGCTTGCTTGATTGGGTTAGCTAACTCAGGGCTTGCTGTGATTAGGAATGATGAGTCTGACTGAACTAGAGCACCTAGGTCTTGACCAGATGAGAACGCTTCGTTACCTGGCTCATCAAGGATTCCTGGGTTAGCAGCGATTGCTGCACCAATCTTGTTAGCCATCTCAGTTCCCTTATCAGCCAAGCTGTTGAAGAGGATAGATAGGAATATTGCAACACCTAGTGTTCCACCCATTTGTCTGAAGAACGTTGAAGATGAAGTTGCAACACCAATGTCTTTAGCTTCAACCGCATTTTGTGAAGCAATAGTAAGTGTCTGCATGACTTGGCCTAGACCTAGACCCATTAGCACCATTCCAATTGAGATCTGCCAGATGGCCCAATCAAAGACAAGTGTTGATAGGTATAGGAAAGAAATCGACATGAGTGCTGTTCCTAGCACCATGAAGATTTTGTATTTACCTGTCCTACTTGTTATCTGACCACTGACGATAGAAGAAGTCATCAAACCCATAACCATAGGAATCATTAGGTAACCAGCTTCGGTTGGACTCGCACCATAAACAATTTGAAGAACCAGCGGAAGACAAATCATTCCACCAAACATTCCCATACCAACAATTACTCCGAGCAATGTTGTTAATGTGAAAGTTCTGGACTTGAAGATGTGCAGAGGAAGAAGTGCATCTTCACCCATTCTTCTTTGAATAATGATGAAAGATGTAATACCAACAACACCAAGTGTGTAAGCAATGAAAGCGTTAGGTGAGGTCCAGCCCCATTCTCTACCTTGCTCAGCAACGATAAGAAGTGGAACAACACCAACGATGATGGTGAGAACACCCCACCAGTCAATGCGTTTGCTCTTAGCTTCAATGTGGGGAACGTGTAGGAAAGAAAGAACCAAGACCAGAGCAATGGCTCCAATAGGAAGGTTCATCAGGAAGATCCAACGCCATCCAGTAATTCCTAGGAAGCTATCAACTCCTGCTAGTAGTCCACCAATAAGTGGGCCAAGCACACTCGAAGTTCCAAAGACAGCAAGGAACATTCCTTGGTATCTTGCTCTATCTCTAGGTGGAACGATGTCAGCGATGATTGTCAAAGCTAAAGCGAATAATCCTCCAGCACCAATACCTTGAATCGCTCGATATGCAGCAAGTTCATACATTGTGTTAGCAAAGCCACAAATTACTGAACCAATAATGAAAATTGTGATGGCAGCAATGAAGAGCCTTCTACGCCCGAAGATATCTCCGAGCTTTCCATATATAGGTGTAGCGATAGTAGAAGTGATTAGGTAGGCGGTAGTAACCCAGGCCTGGGCGGATAGACCACTTAGATCATCTGCAATAGTTCGCATTGCTGTTCCAACGACACTTTGATCTAGTGCTGATAAGAACATTCCAGCCATTAGCCCAAACAGCACAAACATGATCTGTCTGTGAGTCATGACTCCGGTAACAGCAGATTCTGCTGCCGCTGCTTTACGGTCTGCACGCGCCATCGCGTTCTCTTTTCTTGTAATTTATAAAGTTAGACTTGCCAAATGGAAAGAAGAATCAGAACTAGTGGGCAAAGAGCTTTAGGCTTTGTTGCTCTCGCTCTGCTTTTACTTCCCGCGGTAAATAACATTACACCCGCTAAGGCCACTAGCTTTGCCACCCAATCCCTAACAGACCCAGAATCACGCTGGATTGTTGTGAACAAGCAGCGCCCACTGAACCCAATTCAATATGTGCCCAAAGATCTGGTTGCTCCTAGGTTCGGTGCCTTGAACGCTAATCCTTACGGCAGAAAGCTAAGAAAAGAAGCCTCAACTGCCTCATACAGATTGGCTATGGCTATGAGAGCAGAAGGTGCAGGCAGCATGATCATTCAGAGCGGCTACCGTTCCTTCGCTGAACAGAAAGTAATTTACGACCGTCAGGTTGCACGTTACGGCCTAAAGGCAGGCGAGGCACTGGCTGCAAGACCAGGCTATTCAGAGCATCAGACCGGCTGGGCCATGGATGTTTCAGCTCGAGGTCAGGGTTGTCAGATCCGAGTTTGTTTTGGAAAAACTAAGGCTGGCTCATGGTTAGTTGCTAATGCCCATAAACATGGATTCATCATTAGATATCCAGAGTTTGCAACCCCGGTTACGGGCTACCAGTATGAGCCTTGGCACCTTAGGTATGTGGGTAAGCCTCTTGCCAAGGCAATGCACGATGCCAAGGTATCAACCTTAGAGAAGTACTTCTCGCTACCATCGGCACCTAACTACTAACAAAGCATTAACCTTTATCTATGGCTAAATCAGCAAGCAGTAAGAAAACCACCTACGCCTTCCTAGGTCCTGTGGGTACCTTTACTGAGCTTGCCTTGGCTCAGGTCAAAGAAGCTAAGAGTGCGAAGCACCTAGCTGTTTCAACAGTGACTGAAGCCATCGATGCAGTTATTACAGGCAAGGCTCACAGAGCAATAGTTCCAGTTGAGAATTCAATCGAGGGTGGAGTATCTGCAACTCTTGATGCTTTGGCTAACACCACCGACATTCGTATATATGGTGAGTATTTAGTTCCTGTTACCTTCAACCTTGTTGCTAAGCCAGGAACTAAGTTAGCTCAGGTAAAAGTAGTTAGTACTCACCCAACTGCTTACGCACAGTGTCGCGGTTGGCTGCAGGAAAACATTCCTAACCATTCACATCTTCCTGCGACATCAACAGCTGCCGCTGCTTCGGATCTCCTATCGAAAGACCCAATTGCTGATGCTGCTATTGCAGCTAAGAGCATCACAGATCATTACAAGCTAACTGTGTTGGCTAAGAACATTGGTGATAACAAAAACGCTCAGACTAGATTCATTGAAATAGGCCTAAGTGCTAAGCCAACTAAGCGTTCAGGAAAAGATAAGACCTCTGTAATTGTTGAACTACCAGAGGACAGACCAGGTGCTCTATTGGAGATGCTTGAGCAGTTTGCCGCTAGAGGCGTGAACCTAAGTCGAATTGAATCAAGGCCTATCGGCGATCAGCTAGGTAGATATCGCTTCAACATCGATGCCCAGGGACACATAGATGATGAAGCTATGGCTGAAGCCCTGATGGGATTACACAGATTTAGCCCAAAGGTAACTTTCCTAGGTTCATACCCACGAGCTGATAAGAAGAAGAGTGAGCATGAGGGAAATAACTCAAATAAGGAGTTCTCCTCTGCTGAATCGTGGCTAAACAAGCTACGCCAAGGACGCTAAAGGTAACCTTTAATAATGATTGATGTCAACCTGCTCAGAGAGAATCCTGCAGCCATCAAAGCTTCACAGAAAGCTAGAGGCGCAAGCGAAGATCTTGTCGACCAAGCTGCTATTGCTGATGACAACTGGCGTAAAGCTCAAGCTGAATTCGAAAACCTAAGAGCAGAGCAAAACGCTAAAGCAAAACTTGTTGCAGGTGCTTCTCCTGA
>JBIJAB010000096.1:0-4180 GCA_044345975.1 Rhodoluna sp. | reverse complement strand
CAAGGAAGAACACCGTGTTCTTGTTGTGAACGAAGAACAGTTGAGAACAACCAGGTTCTGATGATGTCCTGACCTTGAGGGCGAAGGGAGTAAGGGAATACCTTGGCAAACTTCTCTGGGTCATCTAACCAACCGCCACCAAGCTGAGGAGTAAGGGAAGAAGTTGCCCAGGTGTCCATGATGTCAACTTCTCCGATGAAACCATTAGCTACTCCACGTTGTGATTCTGTAAATCCAGCTGGAACATCTGTTGATGGATCAATAGGTAGTAGTTCACTTGCAGGAACTAACACCTTGTCAAAGTTAGGGTTACCCTGCTCATCAAGTGCATACCAAACAGGGATTGGAACACCGAAGAAACGCTGTCTAGAGATTAGCCAGTCACCGGTTAGGCCATTGACCCAGTTCTCATATCTGACTCTCATGAAGTCTGGGTGGAACTTTAGCTCTTTACCTAGTTCCAGAAGTCTTTCTCTAAGCTCTGCGTCACGTCCACCGTTTCTGATGTACCACTGTCTTGTTGAAACGATTTCTAGAGGACGGTCACCTTTTTCAAAGAACTTCACTGGGTGAGTTATTGGCTTAGGGTCACCAACCATGTCACCTGATTCTTGAAGTAGTTCAACAATTCTTGTCTTTGCTGAGAACACAGTCTTACCTGCTAGTTCTGCATAAACAGCAAGTGCTTCGGGAGTGTCGATGACATCAGGAGCAGTTTCAAGTAATCGACCATCCCAACCAATGATTGCTCGGTTAGGTAAATCTAGTTCTCTCCACCAGATCACGTCTGTTAGATCACCAAAGGTGCAGATCATTGCGATACCTGAACCCTTATCAATCTGAGCTAGGCGATGAGCAAGAACAGGAACTTCAACTCCAAACAGAGGAGTCTTTACAGTCTTACCAAATAGTCCCTGGTATCTCTCATCATCTGGGTGAGCAACAAGAGCAACACAGGCAGGAATAAGTTCAGGACGTGTTGTCTCAATAAAGACTTTGCCGTCAGGACCATCAAAGCCAACACGATGATAAGCACCTGGCTGATCTCTGTCTTCTAGTTCGGCCTGAGCAACAGCAGTTCTAAATGTCACATCCCAAAGAGTTGGTGCCATTGACTGATAAGCCTCACCTCGAGAGAGGTTATTTAGAAATGCTTGCTGAGAAACTTTTTGGGCAGCAGGGGAGATGGTCTGATAGGTCTGGTCCCAGTCAACTGAGATGCCTAGTTGACGCCATAGGGCTTCGAACTGAAGTTCATCTTCAGCAGTTAGCTTCTCGCATAACTCAATGAAGTTCTTTCTTGAGATAGGAATCTGATCCGCAGCCTTAGAAGACTTGTTGTCTCCACCTTCATAAGGAGGTGTGAAGTTCTCAACATAAGGAAGCGAAGGATCGCAGCGAACTCCGAAGTAGTTCTGCACGCGTCTCTCAGTTGGTAAACCATTGTCATCCCAACCCATTGGGTAATAAACCTCTTTGCCACGCATACGTTGGAAACGGGCAACAACATCGGTATGGGTATAGCTAAAGACGTGACCTACGTGCAGGGAGCCAGAAACGGTTGGAGGAGGGGTATCGATTGAGTAAACCTGAGACTTGGCGACCTCACGTCTGAACTTATAGGTACCGTCAGTTTCCCAGGCTAGAGCCCATTTCTCTTCAAGCCCTTCCACGCCTACGCGTTCTGGGGTTGAGGCTGGGGCTCTGAAATCAGGGGTTTCGTGGCTTGAGGTCACGTTGTGCTTCTCCAAAAGTTAGTGTTCATTAAGATTAACATTGAGATTAGACCTTTTACCCCTAAACCCAGAGAGCAAGCCATGTATCCCAAAAATAATGGAGCTTCTTTTGGCATTCGCGAGCAGGTTCCAGCCAGCCCATCGTTTCCTGCCATTGAAGAGTCAATCCTCGAGTTTTGGGCTAAAGACAAGACTTTTCAGGCCTCTATAGACCAACGAAAGGACGAAAACGCTCCAGAGTTCGTCTTTTATGATGGTCCTCCGTTCGCTAATGGGCTTCCTCACTATGGACACCTTCTTACCGGTTATGCCAAAGACACTGTTCCTAGGTTCAAAACCATGCAGGGCTTCAGGGTTGAAAGACGCTTTGGTTGGGATACCCATGGTCTGCCAGCTGAAGTTGAAGCTGAAAGACAACTAAAGATCTCAGGTCGACCTGAAATTGAGAAGTTCGGTATCGATAAGTTCAATGATTACTGCCGTACCTCAGTTTTGAAATACACCAAAGAGTGGGAAACATATGTAACCCGTCAGGCTCGTTGGGTTGATTTTGAGAATGACTATAAGACTCTAGATGCTCCATACACAGAGAGCGTGCTTTGGGCCTTCAAAGAACTTCACAAGAAGGGCCTCATCTATGAAGGCTTTAAAGTTCTTGCTTACTGCTGGAGATGTGAAACTCCTCTTTCAAACCATGAACTTCGCATGGATGAGGATGTTTACCAGAACAGACAAGACCAAACAGTAACTGCTACCTTCCCAATTCTCGAAGGACAGAGATTTGCTGGGGTCAAGGCTCTAGCTTGGACAACAACTCCTTGGACACTGCCAACTAACTTTGCGCTTGCAGTCGGACCTGAGATTGAATACGCAGTTATCAATACTGATTCGGGAAAATATCTTCTTGCTAAATCACTTATTGGTAATCATCTAAAGGACTTTGGCTTTGAAGATATGGATGCAGCTACTGCTGCTATTGAAGAGACTGTTCTTGGTAAAGAACTAGCTGGAATCAGATACGAACGTCTATTTGATTACTACGCTGATGAATCAAAGTTTGATGTTGGTAATGCCTGGCAGATCATAGTCGGTGACTATGTTGCTGACAGTGAAGGTACCGGTATCGTTCACCAGTCACCTGCCTATGGTGAAGATGACCAGAAGCTTTGTGAAGCAGCAGGAATTCCTGTTTATGTTTCAGTGAATGAACGCGGTGAATACAACTCAGTTATTACTGACTTTGTTGGTCAGCACGTGTTTGAAGCAAACAAGCCAATCACCCAGAAACTAAAGGACATGGGACGTTTGCTGAAGCAAGCTAGCTACGACCACCCATATCCACACTGTTACCGTTGCAAGAATCCGTTGATCTATAAAGCGGTATCTTCTTGGTTTGTTGAAACAACCAAGCTTAAAGATCGAATGCTTGAACTCAACCAAGAGATCAACTGGGTGCCTGAACACACTAAAGACGGTTCATTCGGTAAGTGGCTAGAGAATGTTCGCGACTGGGCAATCTCTCGTAACCGTTTCTGGGGAGCACCGATTCCAGTATGGAAATCAACTGACCCTAACTATCCACGCATGGATGTCTATGGTTCACTAGACGAACTAGAAGTGGACTTCGGTGTTCGTGTTGATGATTTCCACCGTCCAACCATTGATCATCTAACTCGAGTAAACCCTGATGACCCAACTGGTAAGTCAATGATGGTTAGAGTGCCAGAAGTTTTGGACTGCTGGTTTGAATCAGGTTCAATGCCTTTTGCTCAGGTTCACTATCCATTTGAAAACAGTGACTGGTTTGATTCACATTCACCTGGTGATTACATCGTTGAATACTCTGGGCAAACCAGAGGTTGGTTCTACACACTGCACGTTTTATCTACTGCACTATTTGATAGACCAGCTTTCAAGACTGCTGTTTCCCACGGAATTGTTTTGGGTAGCGATGGGCAGAAGATGTCTAAGTCACTTCGCAACTATCCAGATGTCAATGAAGTATTTGACCGTGATGGCTCAGATGCCATGCGTTGGTTCTTGCTTTCATCACCAATTCTTCGCGGTGGAACGATGTCAGTTACAGAGCAAGGCATCAGAGAAGGAACTAGACAGGTTCTACTTCCACTATGGAACACCTACTACTTCTTTACTTTGTACGCTAACGCTTCTAACTATGAAGCTAAGTTCGATCTCTCTAGCGAAGATGTTCTGGATAGATACCTTGTTGCTAAGACTAGAGAGATGGTTGCTGGAGTTTCAGCAGATCTAAATGCATTTGATACTTTCGGCGCAGCAGCAAAGCTTCGAGACTTCGCAGATGTACTAACTAACTGGTATGTCAGAAGATCTAGAGCTAGATTCTGGGATGGCGATCCTCAAGCTTTCAACACCTTGTATTCAGTGCTTGAGATCATGACTCGTGTTGCAGCTCCTATGCTTCC
>JBIJAB010000094.1:0-4204 GCA_044345975.1 Rhodoluna sp. | reverse complement strand
GAGAGTGCTAACTATCCATTACTTATCCGTCCAGGAGGGCGTAACCCAACATGGCAAAAATAATTAGCTTTAACGAAGAGGCACGACGCGGTCTTGAGCGTGGCTTGAACATCCTTGCTGACACAGTGAAGGTCACCCTTGGCCCACGCGGTCGCAACGTAGTTCTTGAAAAGAAGTACGGTGCACCGACTATCACTAACGATGGTGTTTCGATTGCTAAGGAAATTGAACTGGAAGATCCATTCGAAAGAATCGGCGCGGAACTAGTTAAAGAAGTAGCTAAGAAGACTGATGACGTTGCAGGAGATGGAACTACTACTGCAACCGTTCTAGCTCAGGCGCTTGTTCGCGAAGGTCTTCGCAACGTAGCAGCTGGAGCTGACCCAATCAGCTTGAAGCGCGGAATTGAAAAAGCAGTTGAAGCAGTTATCGCTCAGCTATTTGCACAGGCAAAGCCTGTCTCAAGCAAAGAGCAGATTGCAGCAACCGCATCTATCTCAGCTGGTGACACCGTTATCGGTGAAATCATCGCTGATGCAATCGACAAAGTCGGTAACGAAGGTGTTGTAACAGTTGAAGAAGGTAACACTTTTGGTATTCAGCTAGAACTAACTGACGGTATGCGTTTTGACAAGGGATACATCTCAGGTCTATTCGTAACTGACCCAGAGCGTCAAGAGGCAGTTCTAGAAGATGCTCTTGTTCTTATTGCTAACAGCAAGATCTCTCAGGTTCCTGAGATTGTTCCTATCGTTGAGAAGGTAATGCAGTCAGGTAAGACTCTTCTGATCATTGCTGAAGATGTTGAAGGACAGGCTCTTGCGACTCTAGTTCTAAACAAGATGCGTGGAACCTTCAAGTCAGTTGCTGTTAAGGCACCAGGCTTTGGTGACCGTCGTAAGGCAATGCTTCAGGACATCGCTATCTTGACTGGTGCAACTGTAATCACAGAAGAACTAGGTCTAAAGCTAGAGAACGCAACCCTAGACATGCTTGGTACTGCTCGCAAGATTGTTATCACCAAGGACGAAACAACAATCGTTGATGGTGCTGGTAACAAGGAGCAGATCGCAGGACGTGTTGAGCAGATTCGTCGCGAAATCACAAACACCGACAGCGACTATGACCGCGAGAAGCTGCAGGAGCGTCTAGCCAAGCTAGCCGGTGGCGTTGCTGTTATTCGTGCAGGTGCTGCTACCGAAGTTGAACTAAAAGAGCGTAAGCACCGCATCGAAGATGCAGTTCGTAACGCTAAGGCTGCGGTTGAAGAAGGAATCGTTGCTGGTGGTGGAGTTGCTCTAATCCAGGCTGGCAAGGCTGCTTTCGAGACTCTTAAGCTAACTGGTGATGAGGCAACAGGAGCGAACATCGTTCGCGTTGCTATCTCAGCTCCACTAAAGCAGATTGCTATCAACGCAGGCCTAGAGCCAGGTGTAGTTGCTGAGAAGGTAGCTAACCTGCCTTCAGGACACGGTCTAAACGCCGCAACTGGAGAATACGTAGACATGCTTGCTGAAGGCATCAACGACCCTGTGAAGGTGACACGCTCTGCTCTGCAGAACGCAGCATCTATCGCGGGTCTATTCCTAACCACAGAAGCAGTTGTTGCTGAGAAGCCTGAGCCAGCGGGAACCGCTATGCCTCAGGGTGGCGGAATGGATTACTAGAACTTAGCCAGAATCGCTCCGGCTAAAAGGGGTGGAACTTTTATTAGTTCCACCCCTTAACCATTACCTGGATTAGCCCATGAATAGTCGCTGGTTAGCTAGTTCGATCTCGCTGTATTGGTTAGCCGCCAAGCGAAGTGCTTGACCTAGTTCACCCAACTGAGCATCGACAGTTGTTGCTGTGACTTTCCAACGTGTAACAAGTTCCTGAAAGCTACTCGCTGCAGATCCACGCCAAACATCCTGCAATCCGATTAGTTGAACATGGAGTCCATCTACTTCGGCTTGTAGTTTTGCAATGGTTGCCTGAATGGTGCTGTTAGCAGCTAAAACGTGTTCGCTATCTACTTGAATTTGTGCCATTTGTTTACCTCCTTCGGTAAACATGCTCACAGTATTTGATTTGCAATAGTTAGCGAGTGAGAGAACTGTGGGTAACTTTTATCCTGTGGGGATAACTAGTTAGGCAAAGTGATTCTGAAGGTAGCTCCGCCACCTTTAGTTTCCTCAGCAACGATCCTGCCTTGGTGAGCAGTGACGATTCCCTTGGCGATAGCAAGTCCAAGACCTGAACCACCGGTATCTCTGTTTCTTGAGTTGTCGCTGCGATAGAAACGCTCGAAGACTTTGCTCCTGAGCTGCTTGGGAATACCTTCACCATGATCAATAACTTTGATTACAGTCTTGCCATCCCTGCTACCGAGAGCAACCTCAATGTCCTTTTCACCTGCAAAGTTACAAGCGTTAGCAAGGAGGTTGGTTAATACCTGAACCATGCCAGGTTGATCGAAGTTGGCTTCAAAGGGCTTATCTAAAGGTTTGCCATTTAAGTCAGTGATTGTGATTTTGGTCTTTGGGAATCCTGCTGAAACGTTTCGAACAACTTTCTCAGCCATTGCACGAAGATCATGTGTTTCGATTTGGAGTTTGGCATCTTCATCTAATCTGGCTAAGGCTAAGAGCGATTCAACTAGGGAGGACATTCTGATTGCTTCGCTTTCAATACGACCCATAGCATCATCAATCTGAGCTTTAGATTTGAAAGCGCCTTTTCGATAGAGCTCCGCATAACCACGTAGGGTCACCAAAGGAGTTCTTAGCTCGTGGCTGGCATCAGAGACAAACTGACGCATACGATTCAAGGTTCTATTTCGAGATTCAATGGATCCTTCAATGGACCCAAGCATCTCGTTTAGTGAGTTATTCAGTCTTGCGATCTCAGTCTTACCTTCAACTGTTGGTAAGCGTCGATCAAACTTTCCTTGACGGACAGCATCGGCTGCAGCTGATACTTCCCTAAGCGGTCTCAGAGCTGAAGAGATGGTTAGCCATAGAGCAAATCCACTTATGAGTAATAGGACGCCGCTGAAGCCAAAGGCAATAGAGCGATATTGGTTGATGATTCCCTGGCTCTGCTCCATCGGAATACCAACCACTACTGATCCTTTAAGGCTTTCTCGAGCTATTGCAACAAAGCGCCACTCTTCTGGCTTCTGTGGTTTATCTGGATCGCCAACAGTTATGTCAGCAGAGAACGGTAATCCCTTAGTGGCTTCCACCGCTAAAACGTTGAACTCAGAGAGGTTAGGGACGTCTCCCTGGCGAATAGGAGAACCAACCATTCCAATGAAGATTCGACCCTGAGGGTCTAGGAAAGCGATGTAATAATCACTAGGCAGAGGAGGAAGTGCGGTGTCGCCAGAGTTGATTCGTTCATTGACTGTTAGAGGATCCTCGCTTGCCAATAGCAGAGCAGCCTTCGTGATTTGACGGTCGCTGTTTTGCTGAAGGTAAGTTCTTAGAACAGCAACAGTACCGAACAGGCTCACACCTAGAAGAACAGCGACAATCGATACTGATAGGGCAGTAAGTCTTGTTCTTAGGGAGATACGACCCCATAGCTTACTTAGAAAGTTAGGTTCTGGGACTGATCTTGACATTTACTCTTCGTTCTTGAATGTGCGGTACATATAACCAACACCACGTTTTGTGTGGATAAGTTGATTCTTGCTTAGTGGATCAATTTTCTTGCGTAAGTAAGAGATGTAACTTTCAACGATTCCTTGTTCTCCGTTGAAGTCATATTCCCAAACATGGTCCAAAATCTGGTCCTTGCTCATGACTCGGTTGGCATTACCCATTAGGAATCTAAGCAGCTTGTATTCGGTAGGGGATAGGTCAATCTCAGTGTCATTGACGAATACTTCATGGGCATCCTGGTTGATTCTGATTTCGCCAACCTCGAAGATGCTTTCTTCAACATCTTGCTTTCTAGTTCTTCTCAAGATGGCATTGATACGAGCAATGACCTCATCGATGCTGAAAGGCTTAGTCATGTAGTCATCGCCACCAACGGTTAGGCCAGTTACTTTGTCCCCACGGTCATCTCTAGCGCTTAGGAAGAGTACGGGTAGGTCTAGGTTCATCGAGCGAAGCTTCTTGGTAACGCTGAAGCCTGACTGATCTGGCAGCATCACATCGAGCACCATGATATCTGGCTTGGCTTTCTCGGCTACTGCCACCGCCTCTGTTCCAGT
>JBIJAB010000095.1:0-4204 GCA_044345975.1 Rhodoluna sp. | reverse complement strand
AAGCAGCCTTATCAAGGCGATGATGCAATCCAAGTTGCATATATGCACACTTCAGAAAGAGTTCCATCAGCTAGGACACTGAATCCCCAGGCTGATGCAGCACTAGACAAACTCATGTTGTGGTGCACAGAACCAAATCCAGATAACAGACCTGCAGATGCTTCTGAGGCCCTTGCTGAAATAGAAAAAATTCTGCGATCTAATCCAATTGATGTTGCCCCTACTCAAAGCCAATCTGAAACGATGGTGATTCCTCGAGATGCTAACTTCACTGAAGTTTTAACTGGACTCGAGATAGAGCAAGAAGAGCTTCCTTTTGCCAAGCACTCTTCCAAGCACGCAGTAACTAGATGGATTATTGCCAGCGTATTGGCTGTCGCAGTTGGATCATTCGGTGGCTGGTATTACGGAGCGGGCCCTGGAGCTCTTGTTGCTGTTCCAAACCTCAGCGATAAGAGTGTTTCAGCAGCATCAAATGAAATTGATTCAATAACCAAGGATGTTGTAATCAGAGAAGAGTTCAGTTCAGCATTTGCAAAAGGTCAAGTTATTGGAACAGAACCGGTAGCGGGAATTCTTGTTCCTAGAGGAACACAGATAGTTCTTCTTGTTTCTAAAGGCAAAGAATTAGTTCAAGTACCAGAAGTCATAGGCGTTGATTTGGTTACTGCAACAGCCAAGATTATTGGTGCCAGATTGGTTGTTGGAAAAGTTACCCAGTGGTTCAACTCAGAACACCCGATTGGTTTTGTGTATCAAAACTCAGGAAGTGATGGAACTAAAGTTCCAGTTTCTTCTGAGATTGATCTGAAGGTTTCACTAGGTGCCATTCCTGTTGTTGCAGGTCTGCAAGTGGATATTGCTAAAGCAGCTCTAGAAGCGGCAGGGCTTGTTGTCAGAACAGTGGAGAACCAGTATTCAAGCACTGTAGCTAAAGGTCAAATCATCTCGGTAGTGCCAGATGAAGTTGAAGTGGGTAAGGGTTCTTCCATAAAACTAATCGCTAGCCTCGGACCTCAGACTGTTCTAATGCCAGCGGTGAAAGGAGAAACCATTCTTGCTGCCAAAGGTCTTTTGGAATCCCTGGGGCTCAGAGTAATCATTGATACCAGATGGCTCAGCAAAGACTACGGAATCAAGAAAGTTACCGGAGTTAGCGAAACCGCAGGGACCACTTTACGAGTGGGTCAAAGCGTAACTATTCGATCTAGATAACTACTTAGCTGCTAGCTCTTCTGCTACTAGGAAGGCAAGCTCAAGTGACTGAGAGTGATTCAGTCTTGGATCACAAAGAGATTCGTATCTTGATTCCAAGGTTGCTTCATCAATATGCTCACTACCACCTAGGCACTCAGCAACATCATCACCGGTCAATTCGATGTGCACACCACCAGGGAAAGTACCGAGATCGCGGTGAACCTCAAAGAAGCCTCTAACTTCATCCATGACATCGTCGAAACGTCTTGACTTGTATCCGTTTGCCGTTGTGATACCGTTACCGTGCATTGGGTCAGTCACCCAAAGTGGTTGAGCACCTGCATCCTTTACAGCCTTCACAAGCTTAGGAAGAGCTTCACGAATCTTTGGTGCACCCATTCGAGAAATCAAAGTTAGTCGGCCAGGCTCACGAGCTGGATCTAGTTTGTCAATAAGGGCCAGAACATCGTCAACTGAAGTGTTTGGGCCAAGCTTGACACCAAGTGGGTTTCTCACTCTAGACAAGAAGTCCATGTGAGCACCATCTAGTTGACGGGTTCTCTCACCAATCCAAATAAAGTGTGCACTCGTGTCATATGGAGTTCCAGTGCGCGAATCTATTCTCGTCATCGGACGTTCGTAGTCAAACAGTAGACCTTCGTGTGAAGTGTAGAACTCTGTAGTTCTAAGCTCGTTGAAGTTTGCCCCACACGCAGCCATGAACTTAATTGCTTTATCAATTTCACGAGCCATAGTTTCATAGCGTGAGTTAGCCGGGTTATCGGTAAAACCTTTGTTCCATTCATGAACAGAACGAAGATCTGCGAAACCACCCATAGTGAATGCACGAATAAGGTTCAGAGTTGAAGCTGAAGTGTTGTATGCCTGCAGTAGTCTTGCTGGATCTGCTGTTCTTGATTCCAGTGTGAAGTCATAACCGTTGACAGCATCTCCACGGTAGGCAGGAAGTTCTAGCCCCTCACGTGTTTCTGTATCAGATGATCTTGGCTTAGCAAACTGTCCAGCCATGCGACCCATCTTCACAACCGGCATTGATGCACCATAAGTAAGAACAACTGCCATCTGCAACATTGTCTTTACTCTGTTGCGAATACGATCTGCAGTTGCATCAGCAAAAGTCTCTGCACAGTCGCCGCCTTGCAATAGGAATGCTTTTCCAGATGCAGCCTGAGCTAAACGCTCTTTCAAAATATCTACTTCACCTGCAAACACCAATGGTGGGTATTTAGCAAGGATTGCTTTAACTTCTTCAAGCTTTGCTTGGTCAGGCCAAGTTGGTTGCTGAGCGGCTACCAGGTTGCGATAGTTATCCAGCCCAGCAATTACTGATGGGTCGGCTACGACAACTTTTTCGTTTGATAACACGGTTAGTTCCTGACTTGGTTTTAGCGTTGGTTTTTAAGAGTAGTGGCATATACGTCGATGTATTCCTGCCCGCTTAGTTTCATGAGTTCATAAGAAATCTCATCAGTGACTGCTCGTAAGACTAGACGGTCACCTTCCATACCCGCAAATCTAGAAAAATCTAAAGGTTCTCCAACCACCACACCAATACGTCTAATTCTTGGAAGACGTCTGCCAATCGGTTGCACCTTTTCAGTGTCAATCATCGCCACTGGAAAAACAGGAACCTTCGCTTCTAATACCATTCGGGCAATACCTGTTCGACCTCTAAATAGCCTGCCGTCTGGAGATCTTGTTCCTTCTGGATAAATACCTAGCAATTGGTTCTGGCTAAGAACTCGAAGACCAGTGTTCAGGGCTGCTTCTGAAGCCTTGCCGCCACTTCTATCGATAGGCAGCTGACCTGTTGCGACAAAAAACCATTTGGTGAGGGTTCCCTTAATACCTTTGCCCGTGAAGTATTCACTCTTAGCCAGGAAAACCACTGGTCTTCTAAGCATTAGCGGAAGAAAGATTGAGTCAGAGAATGAAAGGTGGTTGCTAGCGAGAATTGCTGCACCATCTGAAGGGATTCTCTCGGAACCACGAACCCAAGGTCTAAACATGACCTTAAGAAGAGGTCCGAGCACTATGTTTTTCAGCAGAAAGTACCACATGGCAGACCTCCTGTTCTATTGATAAACCTGTAAAGGCTTAGTTTACCGCCCCAGAGAGTGTCTGCGGGCAAGATCTGCAGCCCCGACCACTCCAGCATCATTGATTAGAGATGCTGTAACAATCTTCATTTCAGGGCGGTAACCCCTAGCTGGAAGGTGATCAAGGTATGCCTCACGGATTGGTGTCAGTAATAACTCCCCTGCAACGCTCAATCCACCCCCAAGTACAAGGATTTGAGGATCAAGGATTGCCGCAAATGATGCGACCGCTTTGCCAATGTTGGTTCCTAGTTCGTTAAGTAAACGCATAGCGCCTGGATCTGCCTCGTTGATTGCCTGGTAAACCTCAGTGCCGGTTAGCTCGCCAGCCTCAGCTTCTAATTCAGCCAGGCGGGCACCTTCTGCAGTTCCTGAGGCCGCTAGTTCTTTAGCGGCTTCAAGTAGCGCTGTTCCAGATGCATACTTTTCTAGGCAACCATGTTGCCCACAGCCACACTCTTTACCTTCTTGCACAAAGTTAACGTGGCCCAGTTCGGCACCTATGCCAAAACCACCACGGAATAGATCTCCATTGGCAACAATGGCTCCACCGACACCTGTACCGATAGTGATCATCATCATGTGCTTGCTACCCTGGCCTGCACCAAAACGATACTCAGCCCAACCTGCAGCATTGGCATCGTTTTCAACAAATACGTTGACCCCGAGCCTTGCCTCAAGCTTTGCTTTGAGTGGCTCGTTTCTGAGGCTTAGGTTCGGTGAGTAAATCACTTCAGATTGATCGGCATCAATGAATCCCGCAATAGCCACCCCAACGGCCGAAACTTCTTGACCTGACCTAAGTTCCTCAACCATCGCAACGACAGCGTTGATTAGCTCATCGGTGCTGTGTGCTGGAGTTGGCACTTTGAGGCTGGTTAGGATTT
>JBIJAB010000093.1:0-4211 GCA_044345975.1 Rhodoluna sp. | reverse complement strand
AACGCAAGTCACCTAAGGCTTCTAACGGTTGAAGATTTCACTTCTCGAATCATCCCTTATCTACAATCAGCTGGAGTCTTGGGCTCAACTGTTAGCGCTTCAGAACTAGAAGTTCTAGCTAAGGCTGCTCCTTTGATTCAGGAGAGAATCGTTGTCCTAAGTGAAGCAGTTCCTATGCTTTCCTTCCTGTTTGTTACCTCTGAAGCAATCGTTGTTGAGGAAGACGCTAAGGCTGGATTACCTGAAAACAGCAAGGAAATCACTGAGGCTGCGATCTCGGCTCTAGAGGGATTAGCTTCATTCGAGACCGCCAGTATCCAAGAGGTTCTGAACCAGAAACTCATCGAAGAGATGGCTCAGAAGCCTAGAAATGCCTTTGGGCCACTTAGAACAGCTATCTCAGGCAAGAGAATCTCACCACCTTTATTTGAATCCATGGAGATCCTTGGCAAGGCTGAAACCCTTGCCCGTCTTAGCCTGTTTGCTCGAGGTTTATAGTCCTAGATAGAATGGGGAGTCGAGCGAAAGCTCGGAGCAAAACCCTTGGGGTATGGTGTAATTGGCAACACGAGTGATTCTGGTTCATTTGTTCTAGGTTCGAGTCCTGGTACCCCAGCTTTGACAGTCAGACTAAAAAGTCTGGCTGTTTTGCTTTAATAGGGGAATGCGAAAACTAGAGCGTAATGAAGCTCACCTTTACTTTGAACTGCTACCTAAGGAGCAGGCAGAGGTTCTTGTTGATCTTAGAGATCGAATGATGAAACTAGCTAAGGCTGATGATGATGTAATCATGAGCTATCAGTTACCAACCATTCAGGTGAAGGGCAAGAAGTTCTTAGCAATGGCTGCCTGGAAGAACTTCTATTCGATTTACTTTCTAAACGGCAATTTAGGCAGCACTATTGGAGCTGAACTCAAGCAAGGGGAGCTGGATAAAGCAACTCTAAGATTTGGTTGGGATGAGAAAGTTAGCAATGCAACTTTGAAGACCATAATCGCAGGACGAAAGAAGCAACTAGATTTCGATTGATTCACCATTCAGTAAATAGGTGAACACACCGCCCTGAGCTTCTGTTAGTTGCTTGACTCGACCATTGTTTAGGGCATGACCAAAATCACTGAGCAAGGCGTTATGGGTTGCAATTGATTTCTTGTGTCTGATGGCTGAGACAAAATCCATTACTTCACCAATCTTTAGCCACGGGGCACTGGTTGGTACTGCCAGAAGTTCAACTTCTCTGTCTGGCAGGGTGAAAGAATCTCCTGGGTAAAACACTTTGTCGTTAATCAACACAGCTCTGTTTTCTATGACTGGAATGCTGTGATGGATTTGAGCGTGAAGATCACCCATGATTTCAATAGTGAACGGACCAACTGGGTAAAAATCACCGTGGTAAACAGCGGTGGTTTTGTAATTTGCTAGACGGGTGCAAACCTGAGGTGGCCCAAAGATAACTAGGCCTGGGTTAGCTGCTACAAGTCTGTCTAGTTGGGCTTCAAAGCAGTGATCATCGTGGGCATGAGTTATGACTACTGCCACCACATCAGTTAGGCCATCTAGGGGAGTTGTGTATGAGCCTGGGTCTAGTACGAGCTTCTTACCCTGCTCTTCAAAGATTAGGCAGGCGTGTCCTTGCTTTGTTATCTTCATGCTTAGACCTTAGCCCCTCGGGTAACCTTGTTAGGTTATGAACACCGAAACTGAGATGCCAACCCCTAAAGCCAAGGCAGTAAATAAGGCTTTTGGTCAACTAGGTGTTAGTGCCTTGGCTCTAGTTTCTTTACTGGTAGCGGCTATTTTGAATCCAGATCTCTGGGTTCAGTTCGGTGTTGCATCAGTTCTTGTCTTACTTACACTCTTATTTGTTTCAAGAGTTGAAAAGGCATCAAAAAAGCCTTGGGAATCGCTTGAAGCCCAATTACTTATTGAAGCCGCTGAGAAGCAAACTTCTAGAAAAGAAAAGTTAATTGCTTCAGTGGCTAAGTATTGGCCAGTCTTTGTTTTGGTGATGGCTGTAGTCGCAGTTGTTCTTTCACCTTATTCAATAGAGGACCTAAGTGAAGAGCTAACTATCTTCGCTGCAGTGTTACTGCTAACCAATGTTCAAGCATTGGCACTCACCGTTCCAGTAGCTATCTCTAATGCCCTACGAGCGGGTGCAGGTGCTGGACTTTTGATTAGAAACCGTAAAGCCTTTGAATCGGCCGCAAAGTTAGATCTGGTTCTGTTCACCAAAGGTGGACTTCTTACTGAACACCCCAAGGGTGTGAACGCCGTTCACCTGTCAGTGAATTCTTCTCTCGGCGACGAGAGCAAACTTCTAGCACTTGCTGCCAGTGTTGAATCTGTGTCTGAACACGTATTTGCTAAGGCGATACTTAAATCAGCGAGCACTGCAAATTTGAAGATTGCTAAAGCTAAAGATTTCAAAGAATACCTAGGCCTTGGTGTCGAAGCTAATGTTTCAGGTCAACAAGTTCTAGTTGGTTCTATTGCACTTTTGATTCAGAGAAACATCCGCATGGAAGTTCAAGAACTCATCTATGCCGATGAGAGCACAAAGAATGGTTACTCGATTGTTTGTGTAGTAGTTGATGGAGTTCTAGAAGGTTTACTTAGATTCAGCGATGTATTAAAACCAAACTCTGCTCTGGCTGTTTACATGGTTGCTAAAGAGAGAATCAGGGTTGGTATTGCAACAGGAGATTCCGCCGGTACTGCTCAGCAAAAAGCCGAGCAGGTAGCCATTTCAGAAGTGTATGCAGAACTATCGCCAACAAGAAAGGCATTGTTTGTTGAATCAGAGCAAGCCAAGGGCGTCAGTGTCGGTGTTATTGCTGATTCTTTGACTGATTCAGCCTTGCTTGAACAAGCAGACATGAGCATCGCTTTAGGGGAAGATCTGTTGCTTGACTCGACAGAGGCTGATGTTCTAGTTAGAAGCGATGATCCAGCTTTAGCAGCCCAAGTAATAGCGCTAAGTGCTCGCCTTAGAACTAGAACTAACCTAGGGCTGGGCTTTGGCCTGTGTTATGGGGTTTTATCCGTGGCCAGCTTTGTTGCGATTGTGTCACCTTTGCAAGTTGTTGCTCCTCCAGCCTTGGCTGCGCTGCTAGGGTCACTATCGGTGCTCTTTGTGACACTAAACGCTTATTCACTTGGAAAGTTGAAATGACCACTTTAGGGATAGTCATAAACCCAACCTCTGGAAGAGGTAAGGGAAAGATTCTTGGGGAACAGGCCTTGGCAGAGTTTGCTAAGCACGCCATTGAGATTATTGATCTATCGGCAGAGAACTTCAAAGCTGCAGCTAAGAATGCCAAAGAAGCAGTTGAGAAGAAGATCATCGATGGACTAGTTGTTGTTGGTGGCGATGGTATGTTCCACCTTGGCGTTAATGCTGCTGCCAAGACAGATGTTCCTCTTGGTTTGATTGCTGCTGGAACAGGTAATGATTCAGCTCGAGCACTAGGGTTGCCTATTCACAATGTTGTTGAAGGCGTCACTGCCCTATTGGCGAAGATTGGTAACACTCGCAAAGTAGATTTGATTGAGTCAAAATCTGATGACCGTTCCTTCTATTCTTTTGGTGCTGTTAGTGCAGGGTTTGATGCTCTGTGTAATGCCAGAGCAAACAAGTGGAAGTGGATTACAGGTCCAATCAAGTATCGTTTTGCAATGTATCGAGAGCTTGCTGCCTTCAAGCCAATATCATATAGAACAGTTGTTGATGGCGTTGAGAAGGTATTCGAAGCAGTGCTTTGCACAGTTTCTAACTCACCTTCCTATGGTGGTGGTTTGTTGATTACCCCAGATGCCAAGGTAGATGATGGCAAGTTGGACCTATTTGTTTTGAAGGCAATAAGCCGTTTAGAGCTGATCAAGCTTTTCCCTAAGGTTTACTACGGTGGCCATGTTGGACACCCAGCAGTCCAGATTGTTCAGGTGGACAGTCTGGAAATTCATTCCAACGGCATGCCTGCATATTCAGATGGCGAGCACGTGGGGGCTGCCCCGGTTAGCTGTAAGGTTGCCTCTAAAGCCTTGAATGTATTGGCCTAATCAGCCTTACTCTTCCAGGGCTCTCTAGACTCTGGCATAATAGAGAAGTTGCTTTACGGCCCCATCGTTTAGCGGCCTAGGACGCTGCCCTCTCACGGCAGTAGCGCGGGTTCGAATCCCGCTGGGGTCACAACTATCACCTCCAAGT
>JBIJAB010000164.1:0-4223 GCA_044345975.1 Rhodoluna sp. | reverse complement strand
GAAGTGCATCTTCAAGAGCTTCAACAGCACCAGATACGTCACCCTTGATGACCAAGTTGAGTGATTCAACCTTGCCCTCTTCGAATGCCTTGGTGAAGTCTTCCAGGCTAACGCGCTTACGAGTCTTAGCAAGAAGAGCATTTCTATCGGCAGCTTCACGCTTTTCAGCGATCTGTCTTGCCTGACGCTCATCTTCAGTAACAACGAAAGTGTCACCCGCACGAGGAACAGACTGCAGACCTAGAACCTGAACTGGTCTTGAAGGGCCTGCTGATTCAACTGCAGTTCCGTTCTCATCAAACATTGCACGAACACGTCCGTGGGCTGCACCAGCAACGATTGAATCTCCAACACTTAGCGTTCCTGACTGGATCAATACAGTTGCAACTGATCCACGACCCTTATCCAGGTTCGCTTCAATGGCAACACCACGTGCATCTCGGTTAGGGTTAGCACGAAGATCAAGAGCAGCATCAGCTGTCAAAAGAACTGCATCAAGTAGGTTCTGGATACCGGCGCCTGTTAGAGCAGAAACATCAACGAACATAACATCGCCACCGTACTCTTCAGCAACGAGATTGAACTCAGTTAGCTGCTGACGAATCTTGGCAGGGTTAGCCCCTTCTTTATCAACCTTGTTCACTGCAACAACGATTGGTACCCCTGCAGATTGAGCGTGGTTCAACGCTTCAACTGTCTGAGGCATAACACCATCGTCAGCTGCAACAACCAAGATCGCAATGTCAGTTACCTGGGCACCGCGAGCACGCATAGCGGTAAACGCCTCGTGACCTGGTGTATCAATGAAAGTGATTGCTCTATCAACACCTTCGTGAACGCTGTGCACCTGGTAAGCACCGATGTGCTGAGTAATACCACCTGCTTCACCGCCCTGGACGTTAGCGTTACGAATCTTGTCAAGCAGGCGAGTCTTACCGTGGTCAACGTGACCCATGACTGTGACAACAGGGGCACGGAACTCCATGTCATCTTCGTCTTCTTCAAACTCAGTAGAAATATCTAGTCCGAATGAATCGAATAGTTCACGCTCTTCATCTTCAGCTGAAACAACTTCAACCTTGTAACCAAGCTCTTCACCAAGAATCTGGAAAGTCTCTTCATCCAAAGACGCAGTTGCTGTTGCCATCTGACCTAGGTGGAATAGAACAGTGATTAGCTGACCTGCATTTGCATCAATCTTGTCTGCGAAGTCTTGAATAGAAGAACCTCTACGCAAACGAACAATTGTGTTGCCATCACCGCGTGGAACAACTGCACCTCCGAGGCTAGGGGCTGAACGTTGTTCGAATTCTTCGCGCTTTACTCTCTTTGACTTTCTAGCCTTTGAAGAACTTCTTGATCCACCCTTACCAAAAGCACCAGCTGTGCCGCCACCGCGACCACGACCACCAGCACCTGGACGACCTCCCGGAGGACCAAAACCTGGGGCACCACCTGGAGCTCCAGCAGGTGCACCACCCGGACGTGGAGCAAATCCACCTGGGCGTGAAGATCCACCAGCACCAGCAGGACGAGGTGCACCACCCGGACGAGATGGGCCACCAGCGCCAGCCGGACGTGGCCCACCTGGACGAGGTTGACCAGGTCGACCCATGCCTTGGTTAGATGAGAAAGGATTATTGCCAGGTCTTGCCATCGGGCGAGGAATACCCATACCCTGAGCAGCAGCAAATGGATTGTTACCTGGACGAGGAATACCTGGGGTTGGAGCCACTGGAGCTGCAGGTGCAGCTGGCTCTGCTGGAGCAGCTTCTGCTACAGGAGCTTCTTCAGTTACTTCAGCCTTAACTGCCTTAGTTGCCTTTGGCTTAGCTGGGGCTTTCTCAACCTTAGGTGCTTCTTCTTTTGGCTTAGCATTTGGGTATGCAGCACGAAGCTTGTTTGCCACCGGAGGGGCAATGGTTGACGAACCGCTCTTAACGTACTCGCCTAATTCGTTTAGTTTGGCCAGTGCCTCGGATGTTTCAATTCCGAGCTCTTTGGCAATGTCGTACACGCGTGGTAACGCCACTTTATATCTCCTGTCTGGGACCCACCCCAGTCAGGGCAGGCTTAATGCTTTGAGGAACTCATTTCGAGGTGCTCATTAGATCTCTAACATCATTTCGGCCTGTTCTATTTGTTTGAATAAATCAGTTACTTGCTCTTCGTTTACTTTTCCGCGAAATGAACGCACAAAGGCTTTTCTCTCAACAGCAGTTTCAAGACATTTCGTTTTCTTGTGTAACCAAGAGCCGCGACCTGGCATCTTCTTTTCGGAATCAACACTCAGGTTTCCCTGAAAATTGGCTATCCGAATCAAATCTGATCGGTTGCCACGTTGACGACAGCCAACGCAAGTTCTAACAGGGTTCATTCTAATGCCTGCACTCCCTAAAGCTCTAGCCTTTAAGAGAACAGGCTGAAGGCTTTATTTATTCCTCATCCTCAAGATCATCAGCCATGATGTCGATCTTGGCCCCAGTTAGCTTGCTAGCAAGCCTTGAGTTCTGACCTTCTTTACCAATGGCAAGAGAAAGCTGGTATTCAGGGACAAGAACACGGACTTTCTGGTGTTCTCCCCTAACTGCTGAGCCGTCGTTGACTACGAAAGCTGCAGAAACCTTAGCTGGAGAGAGGGCTTGAGCCACAAACTTAGCGATATCTTCTGAATAATCTACGATGTCTATCTTCTCGTCGTTCAATTCAGCCGTTACAGCTCTAACACGCTGGCCTAGTTCACCAATACAAGCACCCTTGGCATTGAGTCCTGGAACCGAAGTTCTAACCGCAATCTTGGTACGGTGACCTGCTTCTCGAGCAACCTGAACGATTTCCACCTGACCACTAGCAATTTCAGGCACTTCAAGGGCGAACAGCTTACGAACAAGGCTTGGGTGGGTGCGAGATACGTTGATCTGAACCTGACCTCTTACGTTCTTGTCTACCTTGGTGACATAGAAACGCATGCGTTTACCGTGTGAGTAGTCTTCGCCTGGAACCTGCTCTTCAGGAGGCATAATCGCTTCAACATCGCCGATTTTGACATAAACCATGTATGAACGCGGACCCTGCTGGATCTCACCAGCAACAATGTCCTCAACTTTTGCCTTGAATTCACCGTAAAGACCTTCATCAGAGATGCCCCTGATTCGTTGAGCAATAACTTGCTTAGCAGCATTAGCCGCAATGCGACCAAAGTTCGCTGGGGTTCTATCAACTTCTGGAACCTTTGAGCCGTCAGGAAGAGTAACTATTAGCTCGTTAGCTTCATTTCGTTCCTCGGTGTCCGGAACCATGATTACGATTTTTCCAGTCTTCTGATCTAAGACGGCACGAGCTGGGTCGTTGTTACCAACGCTCTTGTGATAGGCAGCTTCAACCGCGGCTTCAATAATTTCAACGAGTTCGCTGAACGGAATTTCTCGATCTCTCTCAACAAGTCGAAGAGCACCTAAATCGATGTCCATGAAACGCCTCCTGGCCGCTAGTAAGTTATGCAAGCCACAAAGAAAGTCCTATGTGAGCTCGGCTACCGCTAATTCTACCTTGACTGAGCGTCGCTCGCCAGAGCGTCGTTCCCAAAGATCTACTTCCCCGTTTTCTAGACCTCTACCAACAATGACAATTTGAGGGATTCCGAGCAGCTCTGCATCGCTGAACTTCACGCCAGGGCTGACCTTTAGGCGATCATCTAGAAGGACTGACTTGCCCTTGGCTTCAAGGTCTTTGGCAAGTTTCGCTGCTGTTTCATAGATGACATCATCTTTACCAGCCGCAACCACGTGGATATCAACAGGGGCAACAGCACTAGGCCAGATAAGGCCCTTCTCGTCGTTATTGGCTTCAGCCAAAACAGCGATGATTCTTGTCACACCAATGCCGTAAGAGCCCATGGTTACTGTTACAAGCTTTCCGTTTTCGTCCAGAACCTTTAGATCTAGTGCCTCTGCATATTTCTTTCCGAGTTGGAAAACGTGACCAATTTCAATTCCACGAGCCAATTCCAAAGGCCCACTACCATCAGGTGCTGGATCCCCTGCTCTAATTTCGGCGAGGTCAGCAATGCCATCCGCTTCAAAGTCGCGTCCTGCAACCAAGTTGAATGTGTGTTTATCTTTTTCGTTTGAACCTGCAATCCAAGAAGTTCCAGTAACAACTCTTGGGTCAAGAAGGTATCTAATCTTTGATTCGGCCTTTTCACCTAAGAACTGAGCACCATT
>JBIJAB010000084.1:0-4595 GCA_044345975.1 Rhodoluna sp. | reverse complement strand
GGCATTGAATCAGGCAATCTATCTCCACATCGTCATTGATTGGGGTTGCAAGGTAAGTTTATAAGGACATGAAGAATAGTTTTGTTTTACCAACCAATGCCGATGTTGTTGATCTAGGGAAGTACCTGGATAGAGCAAAGCGCATGGACTCTAAGGGCGCAGTTCGTTTGAGGGCATATGGTGATGTTCTTACTGTTTATGTTGCTCCCATTTTTAGCGGTGAGTATCAAGAAGATGCACCTTTAGTGCTAGGCCTTAGAACTTTGCAATTAGCTGAGGCAACTGAGTTTGATCTTACGGTTTTGATTAGTGATCTTTTGGAGAGAGTTCAATCTGTGGCAGCAGGTGAAGTTCAGGAAGAACAACTTAGCCTTGCCGATCGACTGCTGAACTTAACTGGAAAGAGCACAGCGATTCCAAATCAGATCTCTCTTGATCTAAACCTGGCTCAAGTTTCCTGGAGCACTGAAACACCAACTAGAACTGGTTGGGAACTAGGTGGCGAGATTCCTGAAGCTGAACTGACTGAAATTGCTCGCAAGGGAATTGCTGAAGTATCGGAGACTCTTCCTGCCTCAGTTGGTGGTCCTATTGCTGCCAGAGTGCGAAGTGAAATCTGGGGAAGAGCATTTGACTATAAGTTCCCACTACCAATGGGTTCAGCTTTTGTTGCTGCAGGTTTAGGTTTTCTAACCGAAGGTGAAATAGTTCCTTGGTATGTTTCAGGGGATTGGGTAAGGCTTTCTTCAGAACACGGTCACGTATTAGCCAAGTTCGCTAAAGACTACGTACCCCTAAAGCCTTAGTCCTCCATTGTGTTGAGCATGGCTGTTGCTGCTCGATCAAGATAAGCCCACATCTGAGCGTGATAAAGCGGAGGTAACTTTTGAGCAACTAGAGCTGCCTCCATATGCGTAAGCCAAGCTTTTCTGGCTGCAGGGTTGATCTTGAATTCCATATGACGCATACGAAGTCTTGGATGACCTCTTTGTTCTTGGTAAGTAGTTGGTCCACCCCAGTACTGTTCTAGAAACAGTTGTAAACGTTCAGCAGCCGGACCTAAGTCTTCTTCTGGATACATAGGTCTAAGTAGTGGATCTTGAGAGACACCTTCGTAGAACTTTGCACACAGGTTCACGAAGAAGGTTTTGCCACCAACCGCTTCATAGATGTCACCTTCAACGTTGGAACCTGTTTGATGTGTGAGACGAACTGTTTCTACTCGTGCTCTATCTTCGAAGTTTTCTTCGGTCATTAGTTTTTGACGTTGACGTGGATAGCATTTGGGTTGGAAGCAAGCTTGATGCTTGCTTTGTCGAACTCAACCTTCACAGCCTGACGAAGCATCCTGGCAACCGAATCTTTGTCTTCAGGTTTAGTCTTTTGCACCAAACGAAGAACTACCTGGTCACCTGATAGGGCATTGATGCCCCAGATCTCAGGCTCACCTAGGCCTTTACCATCGATGCTCTTTGCTGCTCTTGATAGAGCCTCTTGAGCCAGTGAAATATCTGTCTGGTATTCGATTGCAACATCAATAACTGCACGAGCCCAACCCTGAGATTGGTTTCCAACTCGCATGATTTCACCGTTACGAACAAACCACAGGGTTCCTTCAAGATCTCTTACCTGAGTTACTCGAAGGCCTACGCTTTCAACAACACCTTCGGCTTGACCTAGGTCAACTGAGTCACCAACACCGTACTGATCTTCAAAGACAATGAACAATCCAGAGATTAGGTCCTTGACTAGTGACTGAGCACCAAAACCAAGACCAGCACCCAAGATACCCGCACCAGCAACAATCGCTCCAGGGGAGACACCTGCTTCAGTTAGAGCGATGCTAATGACAGTAAAGGCAAGACCCCAGGTTGCTAGGTTGCCAAGAACAGATGCGATGGTTCTAGTTCTTTGCAGAAGACGAGCTTGAGCTAAAGGAGATTCTTCTTTGCTGATGCCTTCAATCTTGCGAACACTCTTTGTGACAGAGCTGACAACTCTGTTGATGGCAACCTGTAGCAGGGCTCTTATAAGCAGGGCAGCAAGAACGCTCAACAAAATGCGCAGGCCTGGACCCCAGTCTGCATAGAAATCAGTTATCCAAGCTGGCATTTTGTTGTCCGCCTATTCCTTCTTGAAACTATCTGTCTTGAGCTTGAACCTTTAGGGCTCTGTCGATTGGATCAAGGTTTTCAACCAACAGTCTTCTAAGCGCAGGTATTGCAACAACCTCAGGAGTGTCTAAGAACTTTCTTGTCTTCTCTGCTAGTTCTGATGTTGCTAGTGAGATTGGGTAGAGGTTCACAATTGCATACTCAGCCATCTTGAAAGTCTTGGTGTTCCAAATCTTTAAGACATCTTCGAAGTACTTGTCAACGTATGGGCTTAGGAGATCAGCTGTTGCACCTCTTGAGAAACCAAGAGTTGAATACTGCAGGATCGTGTTTGACCATTCGTTTGTTTCAACTGCGGTGTGCCAGGTCTTAGCCTTTGACTCTGCGGTTGGAATAGCGGCCTTAGCAAGAGCTGCAGCCTTCTGTCCGTTAGCTGTGTTATCGGTTGCTAGCATCGCATCTACTTCAGCTTCATCCGCAGCACCTGTTGCAACAAGACCAGTTAGAAGATCCCACTTCAAGTCAGTGTCGATTTCACGACCAGCAAGTTTCTCTGCACCGGTTAGCAAGGCACGAAGTGCTGCTGTGTGTTCTGCATTTACTGCGAAGCGAGGGAAGTACTTCAGGAACTGAAGCTGAGCCTCAGAGCCTGCCTCTGCCGTCCTTGCCATCTCGATAAGTGCATCAGCAATCTTGACCTTGTATTCCGAACGGTGCTCAGGCTTTAGATACATGCTCTGAACTGTTACCAACTGGTTGAGAAGTGTCATCATCGCAGTTGCGTTTGATTCGGTAGCGATGTTCTTTAGAACAAGGTGGATAAAGTCCTTAGGATCTGCTTCAGCATCGCGAGTTGAATCCCAAGCGGCACCCCATAGCAGTGCTCTAGCTAGAGAGTCATCAACAACTGCCAGGTTGTGCAGAGTTGTCTGCCATGATTTCTCATCGAGACGTAGCTTGGCATAAGCCAAGTCACCATCGTTGAGAAGAATCAGGTCAGGACGTTTGGTTCCAACAAGTGCAGGAACTTGCGTCTTTGCACCATCGATGTCGATCTCAACTCGATGAGTGCGAACTACCTTGCCATCAACCAGGTTGTAATAACCAATCCCTAGACGGTGAGGTCTAAGAGTTGGGTAGTCAGGGTGGTAAGACTGTAGGACAGAGAAGGATGTGATGTTACCTTCTGAATCTTCATCTAGTTCTGCACGAAGAGTGTTAACTCCTGAAGTCTCAAGCCATAGCTTTGACCACTCACGGAGTTCACGACCAGAGGTTAGTTCTAGTTCAGTAAGAAGATCAACGAGTTCAGCGTTACCGAACTCGTGCTTCTTGAAGTAAGAGGCAAGACCTTTCATGAAGTTCTCTTGACCTACCCAGGCAACTAGCTGTCTAAGAACTGATCCGCCCTTGGCATAGGTAATTGCGTCGAAGTTCACCTGAACATCTTCAAGGTCTCTGATGTTTGCAACAACAGGATGAGTTGAAGGCATTTGGTCTTCACGGTAAGCCCATGACTTTTCGTGGGAAGTGAAGGTTGTCCAAGCTTCCTTGTATTCGGTAGCTTCAGCAGTTGCTAGGTATGAAGCGTATTCAGCGAATGACTCGTTCAGCCATAGGTCATTCCACCAGCGCATTGTGACAAGGTCACCGAACCACATGTGAGCTAGTTCGTGAAGAACAGTAATGATTCTTCTTTCCTTGATGAAGCCGTTTACTGCTCCACGGAATACGTAGCTTTCGGTGATTGTTACAGCACCTGCGTTTTCCATCGCTCCTGCGTTGAAGTCTGGAACAAATAGTTGGTCATACTTTTCAAACGGGTATGGGTAATCGAACTGTTCTTCGAAGAACACGAAACCTTCTTTGGTCTTTTCGAAGATGTAGTCCGCATCAATGTACTTAGCAAGTGATGCTCGACCGAATACTCCAAGCGGAATCTTTCTGCCATCGCTTGAAGTTAGTTCATCTCTCCACTCGGTGTATGGACCTGCAATAAGAGCGGTGATGTAGGAAGAGATTCTTGGGGTAGGGGCAAATACCCAAACCGATGTTCCGTCTCCTCTGTCTACTGGAGCAGGGGTGGTGGAGTTAGAAATCATCTTCCAGTTGCTAGGACCTGTGACAGTGAACTGGAAGGTTGCCTTTAGATCTGGCTGCTCGAAGACAGCAAACATTCTTCTTGAGTCTGGAACTTCGAACTGGGTGTATAGGTAAACCTCGTTGTCTACTGGGTCAACGAATCTGTGCAGACCTTCACCGGTGTGCATGTAAGGGTTGTCGCTAACAACAACTAGCTCATTATTTGCTTCAAGGTTATCTAGCTGAATGCGAACACCGTCAGCAACTGAAACATCCAGGTCTTTACCGTTCAGGGTGACGCGGTGAACCTTCTTGGTAATGGCGTCAATAAAGGTTGAAGCTCCGATTAGGTTGCTTGTGAACTTGACTGTTGTAGTAACCCCAAAGACTTCTTCACCC
>JBIJAB010000020.1:0-10727 GCA_044345975.1 Rhodoluna sp. | reverse complement strand
TACGAGCAAACCTCTGAAATTCTCTAAGGACTTGAAGTCATAAATGCCTGAGGGTCACTCCGTTCAAAGAACTGCCAATGAGTTCAACAAGAAGTTCAAAGGCAAGGTCGTTCGAGTTGATTCTCCGCAGGGAAGATTCTCATCGGAAGCCAAGCTCATTGATGGACAAGTCTTCAATGGAGCTAAAGCTATTGGTAAACAGTTGTTTCTCAATTTTGATAATGGGCTAACCTGCCGAGTCCATTTGGGAATCTATGGCAAATGGCGTTTTATCGATGATATCGAGAAGGTAATGTATGGGCAGGTGCGAGCAAGGTTTTATAACGATGAGTTTCTAGCCGATCTTCGTGGTCCAACTATCTGTGAAGTGATTGATAAGCGAGCAGTCAAAGACATTGAGAATCGTTTAGGTCCTGACCCAACTAATACAGACCCTAAGGGATTGCAGAAACAAAGATTCATTGAAAGAGTTCAGAACTCTGCAAGTCCAATCGGAATACTTCTGATGAATCAGGAAGTGATTAGCGGAATTGGAAATGTCTATCGAGCTGAGATTTTGTTCAGGGCTCAGATCAGCCCTCATGTGCCAGGTAAGTCTTTATTGGAATCTCAAATAGAAGAACTGTGGCTGGATTCTGTGAAACTCATGAAAGTTGGAGTTGCCACGGGGTTCATGACTACCAGAGAAGATCGCCTCAAAAAGAGGACTAAAAAGGCAGATCGGAACTACGTCTATAAGAGAGAAGGGCAGAAGTGCCTGCGTTGTGGGGGATTGGTCTCAATAGAACTAATGGCAACCAGGAAGCTTTATTGGTGCCCTGGTTGCCAGTTCTAGGCCTGTTTATAAGCCCTGTGGAGCGGGTGACGGGAATCGAACCCGCACAATCAGTTTGGAAGACTGAGACTCTACCATTGAGCTACACCCGCATTTGTGGATTTGATTCTGCTCTCCTACATTCTATGGGTTAGGATTACGGAGGTTGTTTTGTTTTGAAGAAATTCAGAATAAAAACCACCGGGGTGTAGCGTAGTGGCTAGCGCGCCTGCTTTGGGAGCAGGATATCGCAGGTTCGAGTCCTGTCACCCCGACCATTTTTGCTAAAAATAGGTCGGCTCTAGCTGACCACGTCTAATGGAGCCACTTGTGAAAACCACTGTTGAACGTCTAACCCCAACCAGAGTCAAGCTAACTATTGATGTAACTCCAGAAGAGTTCAAGCCAAGCCTTGATCACGCATACGAGCACATTGCAGAGAGCGTTAACATTCCTGGTTTCCGTAAGGGCAAGATTCCAGCAGCAATCCTTGATCAAAGAGTTGGCCGTCCAGCAATTCTTGCTCACGCAATCAACGATGGTCTTGACAGTATTTACCGTTCAGCAATCGAAGCAGAAAAACTTCGTCCACTAGGTCAGCCTTCAGCTGATGTTAAGCAGTCTCCTGATGAGAAGACTTTTGCTGGCAACCTAGTTGTTGAAATTCAAGTTGAGGTTCGTCCTGAAATCAAACTTCCTGAATACAAGGGTATGAAAGTAACAGTTGATGTAATCAAGGTTGATGCAGCTGAAGTTGATGGAGAAATCGATCGTCTACGTGCACGCTTTGGAACTCTAACTACTGTTGATCGTCCTGCTAAGAAGGGCGACTTTACTTCAATCGATTTGGTTGCAACTGTTGATGGCAAGCAGATTGACCAAGCACAAAACATTTCTTATGAAATCGGTAGCGATTCACTTCTTGATGGAATTGATGATGCACTTGACACTCTTACCGCAGGTGAGACCACAACTTTCAAGAGCAAGTTGGTCGGTGGTGACATGGCAGGTCAAGAAGCAGAAATCACCGTTACCCTAAACGCAGTTAAGGAGCGCGAGCTTCCAGCAATCGATGATGCTTGGGCGGCGATGGCTAGCGAGTTTGACACCGTAAAGGAACTTAAGGCAGGTCTAGAAGACCAGATCAAGAAGTCAAAGTCCTACACTCAGGGTCTTCAGGCTAGAGAACTTCTTACTGAAGAACTTCTAAAGCTTGTTGATGTTCCAGTTTCTGAAGAACTAATCAACGCTGATGTTGAGCGTCACCTAGAAGGCGAAGGACGTCAGGCTGACGATGCTCACAGAGCAGAAGTAATCGTTGAATCAACAAAGTCTTTCCAGGTTCAGATGTTGCTAGATGCAATTGCTGAAGCTGAGCAGGTAAGAGTGAACGAGAACGAGCTTTTGCAGTACCTAATGCAGGCAAGCCAGTCTTACGGCATGGATCCAAACGAGTTCGTAAAGGCTGTAGACGCTCAGGGACAGATTCCTTCATTCGTAGCTGAAGTAGCCAGACGTAAGGCCCTTTCGGTTGTTCTAGAGGCTGCCAAGGTCACTGATTCAGATGGGAACAAGGTTGATTTAGCTGAGTTCGCGAAGACTGATGATGGTTTCAGCCCAGAAAACCACGAAGGTCACGACCACAACTAATCTTTGGGCTATCTTTGCCTGTGGCGAACACGAGAATAGTTTTCGGGTTTACTAGGTTATCTTGATTATGCAAAACAGATTAGAGGAGCGGTAAATGGCTGAAAACACATCACACAGCAATGTCTTTGAGAGATTGCTGAAAGACAGAATCATTTGGCTAGGCGACGATGTTCGCGATGACAATGCTAATGAGATTTGTGCCAAGATGCTTCTTCTTGCAGCTGAGGATTCAACTAAGGATATTTTCCTGTACATCAACTCTCCAGGTGGATCAATCACAGCAGGTATGGCTATCTACGACACCATGCAATACGTTCCAAACGATGTTGTAACAGTTGGTATCGGTATGTGTGCATCAATGGGTCAGTTCCTGCTTTCAGCGGGAACCATCGGTAAGAGATTTCTAACTCCTAACACCCGTGTCCTACTCCACCAGCCACTAGGTGGTTTCGGTGGAACAGCTGCAGACATTCAGACTCAGGCCTTCCTAATCAATGACATGAAAAAGACGCTTGCTGCAATCACTGCTAAGCAGACAGGTAAAACTGTTGAGCAGATTATGGCTGATGGAGACCGTGACAGATGGTTCAACGCTCAAGAAGCGTTGGAATACGGTTTCGTAGATCACATTCAAGAGTTCGCTGCGGTCTCAACCGGCGTTGGCAAGAAGTAAGGAATAAGAATAATGAATAGAGAAAACATGCCAGAAGCTCGTTACATTCTTCCTTCCTTCGAAGAAAGAACTCCTTACGGTTCTCGTTACCTAGACCCATACACAAAGCTTTTCGAGGACCGCATCATATTTCTAGGTGCTCAGGTTGACGATGTTAGTGCTGACGATGTCATGGCTCAGTTGCTTGTTCTTGAAAGCCAAGACCCTGATAGAGACATCACCATGTATATCAACTCACCTGGTGGATCTTTCACAGCCCTAACTGCCATTTATGACACCATGCAATACATCAAGCCTCAGATTCAGACTGTTTGTTTGGGTCAGGCAGCATCTGCTGCCGCAGTGCTTCTAGCTGGTGGTGCCCCTGGCAAGCGTCTAGCTCTTCCAAACTCAACCATTCTGATTCACCAGCCAGCTTCTGGTGGTGGAGGTCGTGGTCAGGCTTCTGACATCGAGATTCAGGCAGCTGAAATCATGCGTATGAGAATCTGGCTAGAAGAGACTATTGCTAAGCACTCAAATAAGTCTGTTGCAGAAGTGAACAAGGACATTGACCGCGACAAGATCTTGACCGCTGCTCAAGCCCTTGAGTACGGTCTGATTGACCAGGTTTTGACTTCACGTAAGGCCTAAATCCCTTTCTGTGTAAACACTGATAGAGCCCCTGTTTATCTAATAAGCAGGGGCTCTCTGCTAATCTTTTTATAAGTTTTGTGCGAAACGGTCACTCTTCATTTGGAGGCTCGCTTGCGCATCTTTGTTCGTTATCTCACCATCGTCGCCTTGAGCGTCGGGTTTCTGGGGATAACCTCTGTAACCAACGCCGCAACGGTCAACTCAAGCATTTCAAAGGTTAGAAGTGTGTCTGCCGTGAGCGCAGACAAGTCTGTAACTCTGAGATGGTCAAAGCTAGCTAACACCACAAAGTTCAAGATCAGCGGGTACCAGATAACGGCCACTAAAGGTAGCTGGAAGTCAGTTAGAAAAGTATCCGCTTCAACTACTTCGCACAGGTTCACAGGTTTAACTAACAACGCAGGCTACAGGTTTGTAGTTGCCGCACTAAGCGGTCGATTCATTTCTCAAGGGACTGCTGTCAACGCAACTCCAAGAGCTGCTTCAAAGGAGAACGCAGTCCAGTTTGGTCAACCAGCGGACATGTTTCTTAACTCTGAAGATCAAGAGCTGCTTGGTGGCTCACTAAGCAACAACATCGTCTTCACATCCCTTACTCCGGTTAACTGTTCAGTAAGTGGAAACAAGGTTAAGCCTCTTGTTATTGGTGACTGTGTGATTAGAGCATCTTCTCCTGCAGGTAATGGTTTTCTAGCAGCTGTGCCAGTGGATAGGTTACTGAGTATCGCTAATGCAGTAACTCCAACAACGAGAACTTTGCTCTGGGCTGATGAGTTCAACGGAGCGTCGGGTACGGCACCTGATGCATCAAAATGGACTCCAGATGTTACCGATGGTTGTGGACCACCATACAACAACTGTGGTTGGGGAAATAGCGAACGTCAGTATTACCTGGCATCTGCCAACACCCATGACGGAACTTCGCAGGGAAACCTAGTGATTCAAGCTAACCGTCAAACCAGTGGAACTAATTACAACTGCTACTTCGGCAGATGTGAATGGCTATCTGGAAAGATCACTACCTACAACAAAGTGGGCTTTACTTACGGCTATCTAGAATCAAGAATCAAGCTTTCTAAAGGCTCAGGAACTTGGCCAGCATTCTGGATGTTGGGAAACAACATTGCAACCGTTCCATGGCCTGGCTGTGGTGAGTTAGACATTATGGAGTTCAAGGGAACTTTCCCTCAGGTTACCTATGGAACTGTTCACTACCGCAATGCAGGTGGAGGGCATTCATACAAGGGTGGAACTAGAAATACCGGCGTTGACCTATCACAGGACTACCACCGCTACGGAATGATGTGGAAGCCAGAAGAAGTTTCCTTCTACTTCAACGACATCTTGGTGTATTCAATTCAAAAGTCAGAATCTGGTCTAACCAGATGGCCATTCGGTCCTAACGACCAAGGTGTTGACCCTAGCTTCTATGCAATCTTCAACTTGGCGATGGGTGGCCATTTCGGTGGTTCTATCGACTCCAGTCTCAACTCATCTAATCTCAGCATTGATTGGGTACGTTACTACAAAGTCGACGGCTACGGAAAAGTGAACCCTAGATAAAAAGCTTGTGCGAGCAAAACAAATAACAATGAAAGGCAACAAATGAAGAAACCAGTAAAAAGAACCTTAGTAGGTGCCACAACTGCTATTGCTTTGCTCGGAGCAATTGCTATTCAACCTGCACACGCTTACACAGCACCAGTCGTTGGTACTAGCATTATGCGACTAACTGCACCGCTTCCAGGTGACACCAACAGCGTGAACCTGACTCCAGATGCAAGAGGTAAGTGGGATCAGTTCTACGGCAAAGGCCTTAACGCTCGTGTGATCTATGCAGACGTGAAGGGAACCGTTTCACTTACTTACAAATACACAAATGCTCAGAATGTGCCTTTCGCAAATAGAAAAGTCTTTCTTCTTGTCAACAAGAAGTTCTCTTGCTCAAAGACAACTTTCTCGACCACCCAGGAGACCTTCTACATCAACGACACCAAAGCTGGTGGAGGTTCAATCGTTCGTGACTGGTGTGGTGACCAGCCTCAGCTAGGTTCAGGACAGACTGCAGTCTCAGCCTTTACAGATGCATTCGGTAAAGCAACTTTCACCTTGAAAAACTTCAACAATTCAGGCGAAATGTTCCCTACAGCCTTGAACAGATTGAACAAGTACTCTAAGGGAATTGCTTGCAGCGATGATCCAATGTGTCTACAAACCACGCTTGCTCCTAGCCTTCTAAACCGTCCAAGTGAAGCACAGGAACGTCTCGAAGACAAAGACTTGATCTTCTTAGCATTTGTCAACCCAAAGCTAACCGCAACTAACAAGACTTTGAGGGTGAAGGCTGGAACAACAAAGACAATTACTTTCAAGCTAACAAACCTTGAGAAGAGACCTGTTGCTGGAACCACAGTAACCTTCGAGTCTTTCGGTGAAGGTAACGACCTGCCAGAGTGGTCTGAAATATCTAACGCTTCAGGAATGGTTAGCATAAAGGTTTCAGCTCCAAAGGGAACCCTTGGTCTTCAGGTAGTAAGAGCCAAGATCTTCGGAGCGCCACTAGGTACTGACACCAAGATTTACTGGACTAAGTAACTAATAAACCTAGAAAAGAGCCAGTTGAGGTTATGGAGACCTCGGCTGGCTCTTTTTCGTTACCCCTTGCCTACGCGGTTATGTCATTGTGGCTATGTAGGCTTTATCCATGACTCGACTCAGTGAATCAGGGGACATGCTTAAGTGCAACTTCTGTTCTAAAACTCAGAAGCAAGTGCTGAAGCTTATTGCAGGCCCTGGCGTATACATCTGTAATGAGTGCATTGATCTCTGTAATGAGATTATTGAAGAGGAAATGGGGAAAACCCCTAAACAAGTTGAAGATTTTGAGCTGCCTCGTCCAAAGGAAATATTTGGTTTCCTAGATGAATATGTGGTTGGCCAGACCCAAGCCAAGAAGGCTCTGTCTGTAGCGGTATACAACCACTACAAGAGAATTCGTGCTGCTGGAACTCTAACTAATTCTGGCAAGGCTCATGACTCTATCGAGATTGCTAAGTCAAACATTCTTATGATCGGTCCTACTGGTTGCGGTAAGACATATTTGGCTCAGACGCTCGCTAAGAGACTAAACGTTCCATTTGCCGTGGCTGATGCAACATCTCTTACTGAAGCTGGTTACGTAGGTGAAGATGTTGAGAATATCTTGCTAAAGCTTCTGCAAGCAGCCGATGGTGATGTCAAAAGAGCTGAGCACGGAATCATCTACATAGATGAGATTGACAAGATTTCTCGCAAAGCCGAGAACCCTTCAATAACCAGAGATGTTTCCGGTGAAGGTGTTCAGCAGGCACTTCTAAAGATCCTTGAAGGAACAGTTGCATCTATTCCGCCGCAGGGAGGGCGTAAGCACCCTCAGCAGGAGTTTATTTCTCTAGACACCACTAACATTTTGTTTATCGTTGCTGGAGCCTTTGCGGGTCTTGAATCAATCGTTCAGGCTCGCGTTGGTAAGAAGGGTATCGGTTTCGGGTCTGAAATTAGGAACAAAGATGAAGAGACAGACATCTTCACCCAGGTTCAACCAGAGGACCTTCGCAAGTTTGGTCTAATACCAGAGTTCATAGGTCGTCTACCAGTCCTAGCTGCTGTAACGCCTCTAGATAAGCCAGCACTGATTCAGATTCTCGCTGAACCAAAGAACGCTTTGGTCAAGCAGTATCAAAGGATGTTTGAAATTGATGGCTTCGAACTTGAGTTTGACTACGATGCCCTAGAGGCTATTGCTGAAGAAGCAATCAAGCGTGAAACAGGTGCAAGAGGGTTACGTTCAATCCTTGAAGAAACTCTTGGTCAGATCATGTTTGAGATTCCAGGTTCAGCTGCTCAGGGCCTAGTTCGCATTACTAAAGGTGTTGTTGAAGGAACAGAGCAAGCAGTAGTCACTCCACTGAAATCTTCAAGACAAGAAAAGTCGGCCTAGTAATTGGCACTTAAAGCCATTTCAGATCTAAGGGCCCCAATCATTGCTGGAACCGTTGCCAGCATCACAGGTACGGCAGCAACCACAGCAATCTTCCTAAGTGCTTTTGTTGCCATTGGAGCAACTAAAGAGCAAACAGTTTCTATGGTTGCCATGATGCTTGTGTTCTATGGAACACTATCGATCATTCTCAGTTGGCGATTCAAGATGCCACTTTCTGTTGTCTGGTCAACTCCAGGTGCTGCTCTTCTGGCAGGGTCATCTCTTTCAGGCATTGGCTTCAATAACGCCATGGGTGGCATTTTGGTTTGTGGGCTGCTTCTCGCCTTGACAGGTTTGTGGCCAAAGCTTGGGGAGATTGTTTCGGCAATCCCTAAGTCAATAGCCAGTGCGATGTTGGCTGGCGTGATCTTTAGTTTCTGTGTTGCTCCTTTTGTCGCAAGTGCAAGCCATCCGATGCTGGTTATCCCGGTCATTGTTGTTTGGGTTTTGCTTTATTGGTTAGCTCCTTTGTGGGCATCTCCGGTTGCAATTGTTTTAGCATTCACAATCATTGGCCTTAATCAGGGCCTAAGCGTTACCGCAGCAGATTGGGCAGTAAGTTTCTCCGTTGTTCAGCCAAGCATCAACCTCGCATCAATCTTTACAATCGCAATTCCTCTGTATCTAGTTGCTATGGCGTCACAGAACATCCCTGGAATTGCGATCATGAACTCCTATGGCTATAAAGTTCCATTTAGGGTTTCGTTGACAACCACTGGTCTTGGAACAGTTGTTGCTTCGTTCTTAGGTGGATTTGTGATGAATCTAGCTGCGATAACCGCAGCTCTAAATGCAAACGAACATGCTCATAAAGATCCCGCTAAACGCTGGATAGCCTCGGTTAGTGGGGGAGTCTTCTACCTCATCCTGGCTATCTTCACCGGAGTCGCGGTGGCTTTTGTATATCAAACCCCAAGAGATCTGCTACTAGCTGCTAGCGGGCTAGCGCTGTTACCAACTATCGTGAATGCGTTCAACGTCATGGTTGAAAATGCTAAAGAACGCCTCCCAGCAGTTATTACATTCCTTATTGCGTCCAGTGGAATTTCGTTCTTCCAGGTAGGAGCAGCATTCTGGGCAATCCTGGTAGGGCTAGTTGTTATTGCGCTACTAGATCTCAAGAAACCTTTTAGTTCTAAGGCTTAAAGAAGACCTCTTCGCTTTAGCAAAGGCTCAATAGTTGCATCACGTCCTCTGAAGTTCCTGAACATTTGCATTGAGTTGATAGATCCACCTCGAGAGAGAAGTGTCTTTCTGAAGTGATCTCCATTAGCTCTAGTTAGTCCACCATTTTCCTTGAACCAGTCAACAGTGTCAGCATCTAGAACTTCGGACCAGATGTATCCGTAGTATCCAGCAGAGTACCCGCCAGCAAAGATGTGTGAGAAGTATGTTGAACGGTATCTGGTTGGAACAGGTGAGTAGTCCAAACCATAAGCTTCAATAGCTTTGGCTTCGAACTCTTCAACATCCTCTACAGTGGCATCGGCATCAAGTGAGTGCCAAGCAAGGTCCAGGATGGCTGCAGCCATGTATGAAGTGGTTGCGTGTCCTTCGTTGAAGGTTGAAGCAGCCTTTAGGTTGTCTACCCATTCCTGAGGAATCTTCTCGCCAGTCTGGTAGTGAATAGCGTAGTTATCCAGAACCTCTGGCCAGGTTAGCCACATCTCATTCACCTGCGATGGGAACTCAACGAAGTCTCTTTCAACACTGGTGCCAGAGAATCTTGGGTACTTCACATCGGAAAGCATTCCGTGCAAGGTGTGACCGAACTCATGGAACAGGGTTGTGATCTCGTCGTATGTCAAAAGTGTTGGTTGACCTGCAGGTGGCTTAGGGATGTTTAGGTTATTCACTACAACGGGTAACTGACCAAGTAGGTGGTTCTGATCAACAAGGTTATTCATCCATGCTCCACCACGCTTTGAGTCACGGGTATAGAAGTCACCAATGAAAAGACCTAGCTTTGAACCGTCCTCATTGAACACTTCGAATGCACGAGCATCTGGGTGGTAAGTAACGATGTCTTTACGCTCTTTGAATGAGATTCCAAACAACTTGTTGGCAGCAAAGAAGACACCATCCTGCAGAACTTTCTCAAGTTCGAAGTATGGACGCATGGCTGAAGTATCGAGGTTGAACTTCTCCATACGAACTGCTTCGGTATAGATTGCCCAGTCCCAGGACTCTAGCTCGAATGGGTTTGCAGTAGGGGAACCAGTTTCTGATGCAACTCTTTCAGCTGTTTTTCTTCTAATCTCGGCAACTCGCTCAGGGGATACTCCGTGCTCGGCTGCAATCTCCTCCAGTGTCTTTGGGGTTTTGTCGAGGCTAGAGGAAAGGGCTTGCAAGGCGTTGAATTCATCGATGTCGAAGCCATCGAATATTTCGTTAAGTACCTCTTGAGCCTGCTGGTAGAACTCTGCTTCCATTGCTCTTTGCAAATCAGCACCTTCTGCTCTAGCGTTTCTAACTGCTGCAGGAGCAATCTGCTGAAGCATCTTGTGGACGTTAGCAGGGTTCTGGGCATTGCGGTCCTGGAGAACGTGTTCTGCGTGAGTCTTCACGCCAAACAGCTCAGCTCTCTTGGCACGTAGCTTCACGATTTGAAGAATGACTGGGCGGTTATCGTTCTCGTTGTTACGAGCTCCCTTGATTAGAGAGTTTTTCATAACGCGCTCACGTAGGCTACGGTTCTTCATGCTTGCAAGAAGTGGGTGACCTGTGAAGTTGACCATGCCAACAAGCCACTTACCTTCTAAGCCTCTAGCCTTGGCTGCAGCTGCACAAGAAGCAATCTCGTTCTCTGAAAGTCCATCCAGTTCAATTACGTCATCAACAACAACGCCTAGATCGTTGGTATCTGTGAGTAGGTTCTTACCAAACTGAGTCTCTAATCTAGAAAGCTCTTCGTTGAGGTTGGTCAGTTCTTC
>JBIJAB010000092.1:0-4289 GCA_044345975.1 Rhodoluna sp. | reverse complement strand
GCAGTGTTCTATTTGCTTTCAGAGCATTGGCTTCTCTGTATTCGTAACCTAGGAACCAATACATGCCATTGATGTATTCGCGCCAGCCAATTACTTGCCTTACGAATGCTTCAACAGACTGAATTGCCAAATCATTCTTTTTATAGGCCTTGATGGTTTCTGAAATAACTTCAGAAGGGTGGATGAGTCCATTGTTTAGATAAGGACTGATCAACGAGTGGTGCATAGCCCAGTTATCTTTAGCAACAGCGTCTTCATAAGGGCCAAAGGCATCCATGTGATATTTCAAGAAGTGTTTCAGTTGGGCTAAAGCTCCTGCTCTTGTTGTTGCCCAGGTAGTTGATAGTTCGTGATTTAGTTCTTTAGCAACTTCAACATCTATTTCATCTCTAGTCTGTTCAAGATATGCAGGCCAGGTGTAATTCTTAGGTGGTGGCAATCTATTGTCTTGATCAAAGTTCCATTGGCCGCCAACTGGTTTTCCATCTTCAACAAGAATGCCAAGTCTGGTTCTTTGTAAACGGTAGAAGTTCTCCATGACAAAAGACTTTTGCTTTGAAGCCCAATCCCTGAATAGATCTCTAGGGGTTAGAAAGAAGTCATTAGGGACAAACTTAACACCGAACTCTTGCAATGCTTCGAACTGTTTTATTGAAGATGGTTCAGCACAAGTAATAGGTACCTTTTTACCTAAAGACTTCTGAGCTTTATCTAGACCAGAAATAGTTGTTTCTGCTTTGATGTATTGAACCTGGAAACCTTGTGTCTCTAGTTCTTTAGCAAAGTGTCTAGCGGAAGAAATCATGAAGAACAAACGTTCTTTATGCCAATCTCTACCAGTGATCATTCTCTTGCTCTCAACTAGAACAACAAGATCAGTTTTTTGATTTGCTTTAGCTAAAGCTCCATGGCTCATGTTGAGGTGGTCAAATGGAATGTAGATGATTTTTTCAATCATGCGGACTTACATTTCTTGGAACAATACAAAACGTTGTCCCAATCTCTTTCCCACTTCTTACGCCACTCAAAGGGTTTCTTGCAGGCCACACAAATCTTCGGAGGAAAGCCTCCCTTTGTTTGTGCAACTCTTGCCATAAGCCAAGACTATCCGCTGAACTATTTGCTCTTTCGGTTCCGTGCGTGGCTAGAATACTTTTGTTCTTAGTGAAAGGTTCATCATGAGATTTCTAATCGCAGTCATAGACGATAGAAGTAACTCTGCTGACTCTAATGAGATGACTGCCATTGACGAATTCAACGATCACCTAAGAGATAAAGGTCAGCTGATCATGGCTTGCGGCATCGAAGACCCTAGTTCTGCCAGCGTTATTGATAACCGTAAAGGTCTTGGCAACACAGTCGAAGGGCCGCTTCACAGCCTGACTGAGTTCATGTCCGGTTTCTGGATCATCTCTGCCGACTCAGAGGATGAGGCTAAAGAGCTGGCAGCCTGGGGTTCTAAGGCCTGTAACCGTAAGGTTGAGCTTCGGAAACTGCACGGTTAGTTCGTATTTCTGCCCTTTATGGCATCCCTTGGTTAACGTAACGAAAACGTTAGAGGTCATTTTCCCTATCTTCCTAGGGCACGGGGCTAATAGGCAAAAGCAGGTCTGACCTGAAGAGTAAAATCTGGGTTATGAAGACAAATTCAAGATTCGTTTCACTATTCGCATCGTCACTTCTATTAGTTGCTTTGGCTGTATCCCCACACAGCGCAACGGCTAATACTACTTTTGCGGTTCCTGGTGCTCCGCAGAATGTCACCGTTGTCCCAGCTGAAGGAGGCTTCACCGTAACTTGGGCAGCCCCTGCTACTGATGGCAACTCCTCCATTTCAAGATACGTCGTTAGCGGTGGGTTGGGTACCTGTACAACTGCTGTCGATGGAACCCAAAGGACTGCATTCGTACCAGCAATTGGCACAAGTGCTGCTGCCTTCAGAGTGTTTGCAGTCAACTCACTTGGCTTCGGAGCAGGATCAACAGCTTCGACTTCAGTTGAGCCAGGTGCTGCAAAAGTTGGATTCTTCGGAATTGATAACAGAGGCTATAGCCGTAACCTAGGCTCAACCACTGGTCAGTTCAACAGAGTTCAGCCAAGCGCATCTGCATACTTTGGTTCTGTAGCAACACCTTCAGGCAATGGTGCTTGGTTGCTAGCTCCGAGAAACAGAGTTGTGGCTCTTGGTGATGCAAAAATCACCGCTACCCCGCTTAACACTCTTACCGTTGCCATCGTGCCTTCATACAACGGACAGGGTTACTACCTAATTGGCTCGAAGGGCGAAGTGTCTGCATCCGAAGGTGCAACAGCAATCGAAACAACTGGAACAGTGACTAACTCAAGAGTTATTGGTGCTGCCGCTACTGCTTCTGGTAAGGGTATGTGGTTCGTTACTTCTACAGGAACTGTTATCGGTGTCGGTGGAGCTGCTAACGGAAAACTTCCGAAGGGTAACTACAGCAAGGTTGTTGCTCGCGGATCTGGTGAAGGATTCTGGGCTATTACAAACTCTGGATCTATTGCTGCTTTTGGTGACGCTCCGGCGATTTCAGAGCCAATGGGACGTATCAAGGACGCAGTTCTTGCATCTAACGGAAAGGGCTTCTATGCACTCGAGCTAGATGGAAGTATTACTGCAGCTGGTAATGTTCCTGCTCTTTCAGCTGGCATAGGTTCAAGACCACTAGTTGCACTAGTAAACACTGCACCGATTCGCGATGTCAAAGAAGTTCAGATCAACTCATTCTCTGACTTCCACGGTGCACTTGATTACACAAAGACAACTGCATCAGGAACTGACACCTACACAAGCGGTGCATCGGTTATGGCTGCAAACTTCGCAGCTGACCGAGCAAAGCTACCAGCAACATTCGTAGTTTCTAGCGGTGACAACTTTGGTGCTTCACCTCCACTGTCAACAGTGTTTGATGAAATTCCAACCGTCAAGGCAATGAACTTCATGGGTGTTGATGTTTCTACATTTGGTAACCACGAGCACGACAAGGCGTTGACCGCACTTAACGCTCAGATCGCTGCTTCGGACTTCAAGTGGGTTGTTTCAAACTACTCAAGCTTGACTCAACTAGATGGATCAAACACAAAGGGTCAGAAGACTGCACCTTGGACCATTGTGAACCGTGGTGGAATCAACCTTGGTGTTATCGGTTTGAACACACCAGAGACAGCTGAAGTAGTCTTCCCAGGCAACCTAGGCAACATCACAATCGGTGACATTCTTGGTTCAAGCCCAGTAACAAAGAACCAGGTTCTAGCTGCTATCAAGGCTGCAAGAGATGCTGGCGCTGACATGGTTGTTTCACTTGTTCACGAAGGCTACGGAACTAACAACGCACAGACCGGTGTAGCGGAGGGTCGTCTACTAGACATCGCTCCATTACTAGAAGGTTCTGATCTTGTTCTAGGTGGTCACAGCCACCTTAGATTCGCAAGCGTTGTTGGCAAGAAGACTGTTGCTCAGGTTCCAAACGCTGGAACTCTTTACAACAGAATTCACGCCTGTGTTGACACTGCACGCAAGATGACAATGGGGACTCTAGTTGAGGCCGTTGTTCCTCGTGTAACTGCAGTTGCTGGTACAGCTCTTGCAAGCACAACTTTGAACCAGCCAGCAATTGCAATGATTGATGGTTACAAGGCTCAGCTTGGTGCTGCATACAACGTAGTTATTGGTCAGATTGCTGATGTTGCTCCTAACGGTGGAACTCCTGCAATCCAGCGAACTGTTGAAACAGGTCTAGGTAACTATGTTGCTGATGCTCTAAGAAACGCTATGGGAACTCAGATTGCGATCACTAACGGTGGTGGCCTTCGAGACATGCTCCCTGCTAAGACATTCGTTCCTAGCGATGCATCAATCATCCGTCCAAGCTGGGCAAGCATCCAACCAGGATTCACCGTAGGTGCAACTCCTTGGAAGGTAACCAGCACTGGCCCATACACACTCACCGTTGGTGACGTTGCAACAGTTCTTCCTTTCGGAAACGTTGCTGCAACAACAACCATTACCGGTGCTGATGTTTGGGCTGCTCTAGAGAACGGTGTCTCACAGGCTACAACCGGTGGAGGCCGTTTCCCTCAGGTATCAGGATTGAAGTTCACCTTCGATACCTCGATAGCTGCCATGAGCGGACGCGTTACTGCAGTGACACTAACTGATGGAACTCCAGTTCCAAACAACACAACAGTGTCATACACCCTCGCTACCAACGACTTCATGGTTGCTGGTGGAGATGGATACACAATGTTTGGTGGCCTAGCTAAGGCAA